>JAUWIC010000036.1 GCA_030605575.1 Dehalococcoidia bacterium | reverse complement strand
GGCTGAGGCATTAGGCGAGAGGGACAAAATATACCTGACCAATGCTGACCGATTCGAAAGGGAATTTATATCTCAGGGTGAGTTTGAAAAAAGAAAAGTAGAGGAGACTTTAGACATTGGTTGGGAGCTATTCTCAGCCTTGCCTGAAGAAGACCTGAAACTAATCAGTGAGGAACTAATTAAAAAGTACCTCCCCAAGTACTCGGAGAAAGCTTAAGGTAGACAGATGCCGCAGCAGGTTCTTAAAGTAGTCAGACCAACCAAGATTGAGCTAATAAAGCTCAGGCGACGGCTTTCTTTAGCCTCTAGAATACAAAAGATAGTCAAGGACAGGGTATCAATACTAATCCTGGAATTCTTGCAAATAGCCAAGCAGACGGTAGAAATTAAGAGCCAGTTGCTGGCTGAGTTCCTGGGGACTTATAAAGCATTATCCATCGCCGCCGGCTATCACGGCTATATAGCTTTAGAAAAGGAGCTAATAGCTACCGAGCGGGATTTAGAAATTGCGGCTGGCTTAAGAAATGTAGGTGGGGTGAGAATCCCTGCCTTTGAGTTAAAGGAAGCTCAGGGGGTGGTAAGGGGATATAGTCTGGTTGATACATCCTCGTGGTTGGACCAGACAGCCCAGCTATCGGGAAAATGCCTTGAGACTATCGTCGAGCTGGCTGAGCTTCAGCGGGGTCTGGAACTGCTGGGAAGGGAAATAAGCAGGACCAAGAGAATACTCAATGCCCTGGAATATCTAATAATCCCCAGTTTACAAGCGACGATAAAATACCTCTATATGAAGTTTGAGGAGAGAGATAGAGAAGAGAAGTCACGATTAAAGCGAGTAAAAGTACTGCTGGAACAAAAATAGGCCGATGGTCAGCGAGTTACCTTACGAAAGGATGCTCCAGGAATGCTTAAAGGGCGAGTTTAGGGTAGTAAATGCCCATTTACCCGGTAAGCAAAAAACGCTTTCGGATTTATTAGACGAAGAATATCCTCACGTATTATGTAGAGATGGCAGCACTCATCTGTTTAAGAGGAAAGAGCTAAAATATCTAGCCAGTTTGCTAAGCGCCGATGAGCAAAAGGCGTTGCTACTGCCCATGCTTTTAGGGGTAGGTGCCGGCCAGGGTGAGGTCGCGGTAATATGCCTGGGGGAGGTGGAGGAGAAGGTTATAGCCAAGATTCTTGATATGTCTATCACCCCGAGACAAAGAAAGATTGTGCTCTACAGACCGCAGTTAGCTTTAGTCAGGAAGCTGCTTAGGACAAGCACACAGTATCTATTTTCGCCCAAATCGGAGGTATAACTCCTTCTTATCCTGTTGAATAAACCATCATAGTGGTGATATTATATGGTGTGAGGTGGCCCCTGTAGCTCAGGTGGATAGAGCACTAGCCTCCGGAGCTAGGTGCGAGCGTTCGAGTCGCTCCAGGGGCGTTTTTTATGATAATTGGGGGTTAAGGTGGTAAATACAGCCGGGCTTATTGAAATTAGGTGGCATGGTCGTGGCGGTCAAGGAGCAGTTACCTCGGCCGAACTGGTAGCTCAGGCGGCGATAAATGAGGGCAGGTATGCTCAAGCCTTCCCTGCCTTTGGTGCCGAAAGGAGAGGAGCACCGGTCGTAGCCTTTGTCAGAATACGTACCGATGAACCCATCAGGGTAAGAGCTGAAGTTGCTGAACCTGATGTGGTGGTAGTGCTTGACCCCGGTCTATTACGCATTGTGGATGTTACTTCAGGGCTTAAAGCCAATGGAATGGTAGTAATCAATACCAAAAAGCAGCCAGAGCAAATTAGACAGGAATTTAGCCTTAACTGGTCATTAGCCACGGTGGATGCTACTAAGATTGCCCGAGAACTACTTGGAGTTCCTATCGTCAATACTTCTATGATTGGAGCTCTATTAAGAGCCACCGGCGTGGTTAAATTAGAGTCCTTGTTCCAACCTCTAAAACAGCGGTTCGGTCGTTTAGCGGAAAGGAATATTAGTGCTATGAAAAGGGCACATGAGGAGACTTTAATACGGAGTAAGGGCAATTGACTAAATCCGAAGGTGAGCTAACCTGGAAAGACCTTGAGATTGGTTCAATAGTAACTGAGCCGGGGAATGCCAGTCAATACCAAACTGGAGGCTGGAGGACACAAAGACCAATCCATGATACTAACAAATGCATAAAGTGCGGTCTTTGCGCCATTTTTTGCCCTGAGGGGTGTATTGAGCCGAATGCTGAGGGATATTTTGAGCCTAATTTATTCTACTGCAAGGGATGTGGCATCTGTGCCCGCGAGTGCTGGACACAAGCTATAACTATGGTAGAGGAGGAGGAATGACAGAACAAAGGATAGGGATAGAGGTTTCACGGGCTATCGCTATAGCCACCAAACTGGCTAATGTTGATGTCGTGTCTGCTTATCCTATTACCCCACAGACCCATATTGTGGAGGACATAGCCGAGCTGGTAGCCAATGGTGAATTAGATGCCGCCTACATCCCTGTTGAGTCTGAACACTCAGCGATGAGTGCCTGCCTGGGAGCGGCTGCAGTTGGGGCTAGAACATTTACCGCCACCGCCGGTCAAGGATTAGAGCTGATGCATGAGGTATTGTATATTGCTTCATCTATGCGGTTGCCAGTAGTTATGGCGGTGGCTAACCGGGCCTTGTCAGCCCCACTAAGTATCTGGGGCGACCATTCCGATGTGATGGCTACCCGCGACACCGGCTGGATTCAGATCTTTGCCGCCAATGGGCAGGAAACCTTTGACAATGTGCTCTGTGCCTTCCGCATTGCCGAAGACCAGAGGGTTTTACTTCCGGTAATGGTTCACCTGGACGGGTTTCATTTAACCCATATGATTGAGCCTATATATATTCCTGAGCCGAGCCAGGTTGACAAGTTTCTTCCCCAGAATCAATACCCCTTGCCTTTAGACCCTAATAAACCGATAACTATGGGTGCTTTCGCCCCACCCGACATATATACCGAGGTGAAGAAAGCGCAACAGGTAAATTTAACCGCGGCTAAAGAGGCAATCCTTCAGTGCTGGAAGGAGTTTGGCGACTGTTTTGGACGTTACTATTCCCCGGTAGAAAGCTATCGTGGTGAGAAGGCTAAGGTGCTTCTATTAGTAATGGGTAGTTTTAGTGAGACGGCAATGAGTGCCATTGACATCTTGCGAGGTGAGGGCAAAGAAGTAGGACTAATAAAGCTTCGTTTATGGCGCCCCTTCCCCTTTGATGAAATCCGCCGAGCAGTCAGGGGTGCCGAGGTTCTTATTATATTGGATAGAGCTCTTTCCTTTGGTGGACCCGGTGGACCGGTCTGCTCCGAGATTAGGTCAGCCTTATATAATGAGGACAAAAGGCCGAAGGTGATAGGCTTTGTTGGCGGTTTGGGGGGGAGAGATATTTCCCCGGGTGGATTTAAAGAGATAATCAACCGGGGTATAGAGATTTCACAGACAGGAAGCGAGCGGGAATTTGAAATGTTTGGGGTGCGGGAATAATGGAAAAATATGCTGTCTTTGTACCTAAACTGGTAACTAGGAGGGAAAACTTTGCCCCTGGTCATCGGGCTTGTTTGGGTTGTGGTGAAGCTTTAGCCGTAAGACTAGCCTGCAAGGCATTAGGGCAGAATGTAATAATTGTTAGTGCCACCGGTTGTATGGAAGTAATTTCAACACCACTTCCTTATACCTCCTGGCGTGTTCCCTGGATTCATACCCTGTTTGAGAATACGGCAGCAGTGGCCTCAGGCATAGAAGCCGGCTTAAAAGTCATTATGAGAAAGGGGAAACGCCTGGCCGAAGAGGTAAAGGTGGTGGTGATGGCTGGTGATGGTGGAACCAGTGATATTGGGCTTCAGGCACTATCCGGAGCATTAGAAAGAAGGCATGACTTTCTTTATATTTGCCTTGATAATGAAGCCTATATGAATACTGGGATTCAAAGGTCTTCAGCTACCCCTTACGGTGCCTCTACTACTACTGCCCCAGCCGGCAAGGTGAGTATAGGCCAGGTTACCTGGAAGAAGAATGTACCAGCTATTGCTGCTGCTCACGATATACCTTATGTAGCTACCGCCTGCCCCAGCTATCCTTTCGATTTGATGGCTAAGGTGGCCAGGGGAGCCGCCATCCATGGGCCGGCTTATGTTCATATCCTGTCGGTCTGCCCCACCGGGTGGAGGTCGGCTACCGATTTAACTGTCAGAATAGGCCGTCTGGCGGTGGAAACAGGGGTGTTTCCTCTGTATGAGGTGGAGAATGGCAAATACAAATTGAGCATTGATCTGCCTCAGTTAAGACCTATCCAGGACTATCTGAAATTACAGGGAAGGTTCAGGCATCTATCCGAGGAAATAATGAAGGAGATTCAAAACAGGGTGAATGAGGAATACGCCAAACTGAAGGAGAAGGTAGCGTGCGCATAACTGCCAAACAACTGAAACAGAAGGCGAAATCAATATTAGATAACTACCAGCGTGACCAGGGGATGTTAGTCTCCATTTTGCAGGATATTCAGGCGGAATACAATTATCTGCCTAAGGAAGCGGTAGTAGAGGTTAGCCAAGCTCTGGGTGCCCCATTGAGTCAAGTCTATAGTGTAGCTACTTTTTTTAAAGCTTTCAGTTTGGAACCAAGAGGACGCCACTTAATCAACGTCTGTCTTGGTACCGCTTGTCATGTTAGGGGAGCAGTGAGAGTTTTGGAGGCGATAGAGCGGGAGCTAGATATTAAGTCCAGCAGGACAACCAAAGACCTTAAATTTACCCTGGAAACGGTCAACTGTGTTGGAGCTTGTGCCCTGGGTCCTATAGTAATAATTGACGGAGAATACCACGGGCAAATGAAAACCGATAAGGTCAAGGCTTTATTAGAGAATTATACTTAATGTTGGGAAAGGAACAGGCATTGAATAAGCTAGGCTCCCCGGATGAGCTAGAAAAGCTAAGAAAATCAATAATTAAGCAGAGAGACCCTAACAAGCCCTGCATAACAATATGTAACGGTATGGGGTGCCATGCTTATGGCTGTGAAAGAGTAGCCGCTGCTTTTAAACAGGAAGTTAAACAGCAGGGATTGGAAGCTAAAGTAGATGTCAGAACTACCGGCTGCCACGGCTTCTGTGAGCGGGGAACGCTGGTGGTTATTAAGCCGCAGAACATTTTCTATCAGCGAGTAAAAGTAGACGACGTCCCTGAAATAATCTCGGAGACTGTTCTAAAGGCTAATATCGTTGATAGGCTGCTTTACACTGACCCAAATACAGGTGAGAAAATAGTCTATGAGCCCGAGGTGCCATTCTATAAGAAACAGAAACGGCTTGTCTTTGGTAATAATGGCTATATTGACCCTACCTTGATTGATGACTATTTGGCAGTTGGCGGCTACGCCGCTTTGGGTAAGGTTCTTTTTAGGATGTCGCCTGAAGAGGTAATCGAGGAGGTCAAGAAATCTGGATTGCGGGGGCGTGGCGGTGGAGGATTCCCCACCGGCATTAAGTGGGAGGCCTGCCGGAGGGCTGAAGGGGATACCAAGTACATAATATGCAATGCCGATGAGGGTGACCCCGGTGCCTATATGGATAGAAGCCTGATTGAAGGGAACCCCCATAGTGTCCTGGAAGGGATGATAATCGGTGCCTATGCTGTAGGTGGTCAGCAGGGCTATATCTATATTCGCAATGAGTATCCTCTGGCAGTAAGAAATGTCCAGATAGCGATTAAACAAGCCGGGGAGTATGGACTTCTGGGTAATAGTATCCTGGGCTCGGGATTTGACTTCAACGTCAGGATAAATAGGGGAGGTGGGGCTTTTGTCTGTGGTGAGTCATCGGCGCTAATGGCTTCACTGGAGGGTAAGGTAGGCGAGCCCAGGGCGAAGTATATTCATACTGTGGAAAGAGGTTTGTGGGATAAGCCGACTAACCTGAACAATGTGGAGACCTGGGCCAATGTCCCGTTGATAATCAATCAGGGGGCTGACTGGTTTGCTGAAATCGGTACCCCCACGAGCAAGGGAACCAAGATTTTCTCTCTGGTAGGTAAGGTTAACAATACCGGGCTGGTAGAAGTACCTATGGGGATGACACTCAGGGAGGTTATTTTTGACCTCGGCGGTGGCATTCCTAAGGGGAAAAAGTTCAAGGGAGTCCAGACCGGTGGTCCCTCGGGTGGAGTTATTCCTGAGAGCTTGCTTGACTTGCCGGTGGATTTTGACGAACTAACCAAGGCAGGCTCAATGATGGGGTCGGGCGGGATGATTGTGATGGACGAGGATAATTGCATGGTGGATATCGCTAAGTACTTCATTAACTTTCTTGAGGGGGAGTCATGTGGTAAGTGTGTTCCCTGCCGTGAGGGGTTAAAAAGGATGCGGGAAATACTAACTGATATCACCGAGGGGAGGGGGAAGGATGGGGATATTGAACTGCTGGAGCGCCTTTCCACGGTACTGATTGATGGCTCGCTGTGTGCTTTAGGTGCTACTGCCCCCAACCCGGTTCTGACTACCATCCGCTATTTCCGAGACGAGTATGAGGCACACATTAAAGACAGGAAATGCCCGGCTGGTGTCTGTAAGGAGCTGATTACCTACCAGATTATTGAGGAAAAGTGCCCGGGGTGTGGGCTTTGTGTTAAGGCTTGCCCAACTGAAGCCATAACCTTTATGGGGAAAAAGAAGCCGGTGGTCTTAGACCAGGAAAAGTGCATCAAGTGTGGCATTTGCTATGATGTCTGCAAACTTGGTGCTATAAAGGTGGAGTAGAGATAAGTAAAGATGGTAACACTAAGCATTGATGGACGGGAAGTCCAAGCGGAAGAGGGAGCGACAATACTGGAGGTAGCTAGGGATAACAACATCTACATACCGGCTCTATGCTATCATGAGGAAGTAGCTCCGTATGGTGCTTGCCGTCTGTGCATGGTTGAAATTGCTGCTAATGGCAGAGAAAAGTTGGTAGCCTCCTGCCTATATCCGGTGGAAGAGGGGCTTAGGGTAAAAACTAACACCGAGAGGGTTATAAACAACCGCAGAATGATAATGGAGCTGTTATTAGCCAGATGCCCTGACTCGGAAGTAATACAGGATTTAGCCAAGCAGGTAGGCGTTGATAAAACGCCGTTCAAACTGGAAGATAAGCAATGTATTCTCTGTGGATTATGTGTTCGGGCCTGTGAGGAGGTTGTAGGTGTCAGTGCTATCAGCTTAGTCAATCGAGGTGTCAATAGGCAGGTGGCCTCCCCCTTTTATGAGGCTCCGGATGCCTGTATTGGTTGTGGTTCCTGTGCTTACATTTGCCCCGTAAATGCTATTAAGATGGAGGATATTGGAGATACCAGAACTATAACTATGCCTAATCCTAAGATGAAGAAGATAGAGTTCAAACTGAAGAAATGTAAAGTCTGTGGTAAGTACTGGGCTCCGGAAAGGCAACTGGAATACATAGCCAGGATAGCCGGCTTAGCTCCGGAAACATTTGACGTCTGTCCTGATTGTAGGCAATAAGACCTGGATAGCCACTAGCTTGACCGCCACTAGGCGGTCTGCTATATTTTGGTAACGGGGTGTGGCGCAGATGGCTAGCGCGCAGCGTTTGGGACGCTGAGGTCGGAGGTTCAAGTCCTCTCACCCCGATTATTATTTATTGGCTGGTTTATCCCGATGTTATAATTATATAGCCTCGCAGTTATAATCCTAATTCGCCAAAAAGGCAACATTTTTACCCAAATGGCAAGTCGGAAGTTCTGGCTTGCCATTTTTATTTTGAGAAACAATTCTTAAAAATTTTAAAAAAATATTAAAAAATAATGCCTTAGGGGGTTGACAAAGGTGTTATTATATGCTAATATATTGACAAATGTCCCGTTACTACATAGAAGAATATCGACAAGGGTAGTTTTTGGTGCTTAATGTGGTAATTGCTGTAGAGATACATAGATAGTTGTTGAGGTGTAATTGTTTGGCGAAACAAAGGGGAGGAAGCGGGGGTATGGAGGCTAGGGGAGGGTTCATAAGTGCCATATTTTGGTCATTACTTTGGAGTTTGACAGGTGAATACAAAAACCAGAAGGCGAGTCAGTGTCAGTGTCTCGCAGGAGACAAAAGGGTTGTTGGATTCAATTAAGCATCGCGGGCAGAGTTACGATGGTTTGCTTCATGAGCTAGCCGCGCGGTGGCAAAAGGCGAAGGAGGTAGAGGTAAAAAGGGGCAATCCTGGCAGTGAGAGGACAAAGAGGTCGGGTAACGCCGGTATATGAATAGATGAAATCAAGCAGACTGAACGGGTGCTCACTGAGTAAGAGTGAGAGGAAAGATTATTAACAGGAGGTGAGTAATGTTCAGTAAGGAGTATGAAGCTTAACCAAGGAGGTGATGGCTATGTGAAAAGGCTAAGAAGGGTTATTTATTTGAGGACAAATCTAGTTTAGGAGGAACAGATACTAATGAAAGGAAAATTTAGGATTTTAGGACGTATTGGACTGGCGTTGTTCATGGTCTGCGCCCTGATGGTGGCGTTTATGCCAGTAGCTCCGGTTTCAGCCGCCACCGCCGTAACCGAGGTCAGTGTGGACTTTCCGTATGTCGATGCTAGAAACACTTGCGCGAATAGCACCACCAACGTGTATATCGTGCACTTCAAGGCGGCAACCGCCATGAAGCGAGGTGTGGACTGGGTTACGGTGACCTTCCCCGATGGCTCAGAAGCTATGGGCGGTGATGGGAATACTGGCGGAGATTACGTCTTCACCATCAGCTCGCCAACATACGATGATGTCTTGTTTAGCACCAACTACGACACTGCAGACTTAGTAATTGGTGCCACCTGGAAGCGGACGACGACCACCCCCATCGCTGGCGGCACGCGGGTGAAGACGAGATTACCGATAGACGTAGCTGCGGGGCAGGATGTCTGGGTGAAATTTGATGACAGTGACGACAGCGGCGCTATGACAGCGGCGACTGCCGAAGCCAGCACCTATAAGGTGTATGTATCAACCACCAAGGATACGACCCCGGTGCTGTCCAGCACCTTTGCCCTGGGTAATAGCACCGTCAATGCGGGTGATACAACCGTATATACTGGTTATCCTCTGCCGGCTACGGCTGGGTCGACAGCCACCTATGTAATTGAGTTTAGCCCGACTACTACTATAGTAGCGTCGACGACCAAGGTGACGGTCAAGTTCCCGATGCAGGCAACGGTGCCCAGCTCGCTAAGCATTACCGATGTCGGCTTCGGCACCGCGGCCGGTAGTTACACCAGCACCCCTGAAGCACCGGTGGTTAATGTCAACACCAGGGAGGTGACGGCGATATCGTCTCTTGGCGTGACCGCCAACCCGGGTACTACAAACTTCTACATGGAGATAAAAGGCATCACCAACCCCACCATCGCCGACAGTAGTACCTATAAGGTTATGGTGCGCACCAGCGCTGACGGTCAGTACGACCTTGATTCTAGCGGCTATGCCATTACGGCTGGCTCGCCGACCCAGATATTAGTTGCCAACGGCGAAATCGGTTATCCCGCTTCCATCTATTCTGATGATGCCACCATGGTAAATATGTACTCAAGTAAAATATACCTCCAGCTTCAGGACCAGTATGGAAACAGAAAGGCACCAAGCCATGACCTGACGGTAGGCCTGGGCTCAACTTCAGACACGGGGAAGTTTTATTCCGCGGTAGACTCCGAAGTAAGCTCAGCTACTATACCTTCTGGGTCAGGCGGCGGTCAGTTTTCATTGCTCTATAAGGATAGTGTTGCCGGAACCCATACCATCACTGCTTCTGTCCTCGGCTATACCGATGCCAGCTGGACAGTAACCGTTGTCCCGGCGGTTTCAGTATATGATAGCAATAATAGTCTGGTGAATACCTACGCCCCGACTTTTACCTCCCCTGTAGCTGAAGGTGACGGCTTTTATGGTGGGGATTACCTACAGAATGCCGTCAGTGACGCTCTGCCTGGCGAGACAGTTAAGCTGGGCGATGGCGTATATGAGATTGCTAGCGGGATTGCGGTAGCTAAGGCAATCACCCTGGAGTCGGTTAACGGCGTCTCATTCACTACGCTCAGGCCAATCCACGACCTTACGGGTGTCTGGGGGAGCAGTACCAGTGATGTCTACGCTGTAGGCTATGGTGGCACTACTGTGGACTGGCAGCAGTAATACCGATGCCGAGGTAGCAGAAGCCCTGAACTGGATGCTGGTAAATAGCGATACCTGGCTCCATGGTAGCACCAAGGACGGGGCTAATGCGGTGTGGATGTTTAACCAGCTTGGTGTAACGCCGGGAACCCTCAATATTGATATTGATATAAGTGTCAATGGCACGCCACTAACTACCCAGCACTTTGAGGGAACATCACCAAGCTCCACCGCCGTTGATGTTACCAGCTATCTTAATGCCACCGGTACTAACTCCTTTGACTTTACCGCCACCGGTACCGGCAAAGTAACCTATGAGGTAAGCCTGGATTACTTTGTCCCTCGGCTGGCCATCAGGACAGACCCAACCCTCACTCTGGACAAGAGTATAACTCCGGTTATTGCCCCCGGAGGTCAAGGTACAGTAACGTTAGACTTTAGCCCATCAAGCGATGTCGGATATGTGGTCATTAATGACTACATCCCCGGCGGCTTCACCCTGGACACCAGCTCTATCACTACTGGTATTGCCTATGAGGTCTCAGGGAACCGAGTTACTTTTGCCCTGCAGAGTGTTGATGCTAATGACACCGTTACCATAAGCTACAATATGACCGCTCCGCAAGCGACCCTGGGGCAGATAAACGTAAGAGGGGCTGAGTGTTTGCTGATGTATCAGCCGACCATTACCGGTTCATCAGCCGGGGTAACCACCAATGTCGGGACCGTGCCGGAGGTTACAGTTAGCATTGATGCCCCGGATGAGGCAGTAGCCCCCAACAGCGACTTTATGGCTAATGTCAATATCGGCGAGGTGGTGGACTTTGATGCCTGTAACTATGATGTCTCGTTTGATGCTTCGGTGCTCCAGCTGGATAACGTAACCTCGGGGCTGATAGGGTCAACGACCATACCGGTTGATATGTATAACGAGATTAGCCCGGGGATATACCGGATTATTCAGAATGTTCCCGGCTTAACCGGGGTAAGCGGCTCTGGCTATCTGGCGGTATTGCACTTCCATGTCATCGGCTCTGGAGGCGACAGCAGTAGTATAAGCCTGTCCAACGGCATGCTGTCAGATAACCTGGCTGAGGAAATACCGGCAACATGGGTTGGTGATTCGGTAGATATCACCTCGGTAGTGCCCGGGGATGCCAATGGCGATGGTAACGTCAATGCCCTGGATATCACCAAGGTAGAGAGGATTATAGCCGGGCTGGATGCCGAAACCCCTGGCGCTGATGCCAATCAGGATGGCAATATCAATGCCCTGGACATCACCAAGATAGAGTTGATAATTGCCGGTCTGGGTTAAGCCAGGCTAAAGATAGTAGGCCTAATAGAGGCTGGAAGGACACCGGTCTCAGTTAAAGCCCATTCCCCCCTTCCCAAGGGGAGGGGGGAATGGGTAACGTGAGGGAGGACAGGAATGAGAAAAATAATGGAAATTATAGGCATAATAATTATTGCGGCATTGCTTATGGGTGGAGTAATGGTTCCAGTGGCGGCGACACCAGAGGTTACAGTTAGCATTGATGCCCCTGATGAGGTAGCCGCTGGTAGTGATTTTACGGCTAATATCAATATCGGCGAGGTCGTGGACTTTGATTCTTGTAACTATGACGTCTCATTTGATGCTTCGGTGCTTCGCCTGGATAATGTAACCTCAGGGCTGATAGATTCAACAGCCATACCGGTTGATATCTGTAACGAGATTAGCCTGGGGACATACCGGGTTATTCAGAATGCTCCCGGCTTAGCTGGGGTAAGCGGCTCTGGCTATCTGGCAGTATTGCACTTCCATGTTACTGGCTCTGAAGGCGATAGCAGTAGTATAAGTCTAGCCAACGGTATGCTGTCAGATAACCTGGCTGAGGAGATACCGGCAACATGGGTTGGGGATTCGGTGACTGTTCAAGATGCCACACCACCATCGGTAACCATAACTGCGCTGACACCTGACCCGACCAACGACGATACCCCAACCTTCACCGGGACAGCAACCGATACCTCAAGTAATATCAGCTCGGTGGAGTATAAGGTTGATGGTGGGAGCTGGACAGCGGCTACTGCCGGTGACGGTGCCTTTGATAGCCTTAGCGAGGGCTATACCTTTACCACCGCTGAGCTTTCTGATGGAGGGCATACGGTATATGTCAGGGCTACCGACTCAGCTACCAATACCACGGCTGAGGCAAACTACGCCAGTGATAGCTTTACTGTTGATGCCACCGCTCCCTCGGTAACCAGCACCGCCCCTGAGGCTAACGCCACCGATGTCGCCGTGGGCACCACCGTTAGCTCTACCTTCAATGAGGCAATGGATGCCACCACCATCACCACCAGTAGCTTTACTCTGGATGGTGTATCAGGTAGTATCGCCTATGATAGCGGTACCGATACGGCTACCTTCACCCCCGGTGCTGACCTTGAGGAAGGCACCACCTATACCGCTACCCTGAGCACGGCTGTTACCGATGCTGCGGGCAATCCGCTAGCCTTAGCCTACTCGTGGAGCTTTACCACTGAGGCTGGGGTTATAGTCAGCATTGATGCCCCTGATGAAGCCGCCGCCGGTAGTGACTTTACGGCTAATGTTAATATCAGCGAGGTCATGGACTTTGATGGTTGTAACTATGATGTTTCGTTTGATGCCTCCGTGCTTCGGCTGGACAACGTAACCTCAGGACTGATAGACTCGACAGCAATACCGGTTGACATCTATAATGAGATTAGCTCGGGGACATGGACAATTGTTCAGAATGTCCCCGGCATAGCCGGGGTAAGTGGCTCCGGCTATCTGGCGGTATTGCAATTTCATGTCATTGGCTCTGGAGGTGACAGTAGTAGTATAATTCTAGCCAACGGCATGCTGTCCAATAACCTGGCTGAGGAGATAGCGGCAGTATGGGTTGGGGATTCGGTAGATGTCACTTCTTCAGTAGTGCCCGGGGATGCCACTGGTGATGGTAGCATCAACGCCCTGGATATCACCAAGGTGGAGAGGACCATAGGCGGACTGGATGCCGAAACACCCGGGGCTGATGCCAATCAGGATGGCAGTGTTAATGCTCTGGATATTACCAAGATAGAGAGGATAATTGCCGGTCTGGGTTAAGCTAAAGCTGACAGAGCTTAATGGGTGATGTAGGAGAGGATAGCAATGAGAAGAACGACGAGAATTCTGGGCATAGTAACCATTACGGCGCTGCTTCTGGGTGGTGGAGCCGTGGTGCCAGCGGCGGTGACATCAGAGGTTACAGTTAGCATTGATGCCCCGGATGAGATAGCCCCCGATAGCGACTTTACGGCTAACGTCAATATCAGTGAGGTCGTGGACTTTGATGGCTGTAATTATGACGTCTCGTTTGATACTTCCGTGCTTCGGCTGGATGATGTAACCTCGGGGCTCATAGGCTCAGCAACCATACCGGTTGATATCGCTAATGAGATTAGCTTGGGGACATGGACAATTGTTCAGAATGTTCCCGGCTTAGACGGGGTGAGCAGCTCCGGCTATCTGGCAATATTACACTTCCACATCATTGGCTCTGGAGGCGACAGCAGTAGTATAAGTCTAGCCAACGGTATGCTGTCAGATAACCTGGCTCAGGAGATACCGGCAACATGGGTTGGGGATTCGGTGGGGGTGGCGGCGGCAGAGGCTACCCCACCGCCAACAGCACCATCACCACCGCCAACAGCACCATCACCATCGCCAACAGCACCATCGCCAGCCAGGACAATCAATTGGCCGGTACTGTGGGGAGTAATAGGTGGAATAGTTGCGGTGGGAATAATTGCTTTCTTCCGAGCTAGAAGGAAGAAGGCATACTAATCACTAATATGTTAGGTTAATTTAAGCCTATGGAACACCAGTGGGTTTGAGCCAGTAAGATAGAGCCTTTTTTTACTTCTTATGGCTGGAGGCAAAGTCGAGGATATTGAGCCTGAGCCTCTCCTCCCCACCCCACTGGTCTACTTTCAGGTTATAAACAATATCAAGGGGTGAGGAAACCTCTGCCAGATTGTCACCAAATCTAAAAGCTACCCCGTCCCAGACAGTGCCACTTTGCCTTAGTTTCAGCCTCAGGTGTTCTCCGCTACTGCCCATTGTCTGACAATCAATGACCTCTACTCCGTGGCTGAGGAAGGCAGGTGCCGGGTTACCTTGACCAAAAGGAGCTAGCTGTTGAATTGATGGGTAAGTATCTCCGGCGAGGTCAGCCAGTGTAACCTCAGCATCAATATCCAGGCTAGGGCGAAGGTCAACCCCGGCTAGCTCGGCAGATGCCAGTTGTAACAGTGTTTGCTTAAAACGAGCCAGATTTTCAGTGGGCAGGGTGAAACCAGCTGCCTGGGAGTGTCCGCCAAAGTGAAGAAGTAAATCACGGCACTGGTTTAAAGCCTGGATAACATTAAACTGAGGGATGCTGCGGCAGCTACCGCCACTTGTCTGCTTGCCGATCCTAATCACAATTGTCGGGCGACAGAATTCCTCGGCAAGCCTGCCGGCTACCAGCCCCATGATTCCACCAGGATAGTCCTCATCGCTGGCGATTAAAAGGGGTAAGATTCCTTGAGCCAACACCTGCTCCCTGGCTTTGGCCAGGGTATTGGCGGTTAATTTTTGCCGCTCAGCGTTTTTCTGCTCCAGCCATATAGTTAGCTGGCGCGCCTCTTGTGGCGAGTCGGTGGTCAGCAATTTATAGCTGCCCATGGCATGGGCTAATCTGCCGGCAGCGTTTAAACGCGGGGCTAGAACCCAGGAGATACTCTCGGCATCAAGGCTGCCGAGGTTTAATCCAGCCTGGGTTATCATTTCCCTAACTCCAAGGCGGGGGGTGGCATTAATTAGCTTCAGTCCTTGCTTAACCAGGTACCGATTTTCCCCCCGTAGAGGCATCATATCAGCTACCGTCCCCAGGGCTACGAGGTCTATTAGTTCGTCCAATTGCTTCTCCTTACCCACACCCTGGAACAGAGCCTGAAGAAGCTTGAAGGCTACCCCAACGCCAGCCAGTTCTGAGAAGGGGTAGTTTGAGTTGGGCATTTTAGGATTAACCACGGCAATAGCTGGTGGTATTTCGGTCGGTGGGGTATGGTGGTCGGTAATAATTATATTGAGCCCCATCCTTTGTGCCTTCTTAACCTGGGAGAAGGCGGTGATTCCGCAATCAACAGTGATAATCAGGCTAACACCTTGCCGGCAAAGGTTCTCCAGGGTAGCTGTTTTAAGTCCGTAACCTTCAGTCAGGCGGTGTGGTATGTAAGGGGTGACCTTACTGCCCAGCCTGGATAGCCCCAGCACCAGCAGGGCAGTCCCGGTGATGCCATCAGCGTCAAAGTCTCCATAGATGGCAATGTTTTCGCCAGAAAGCAAAGCCCGGTAAATTCTAGCTACCGCCCGGTGCATATCAGGCAGAAGGAAGGGATTACCTGACAGGCATTTATCAGCGGTGATGAACGATTCTAACTGAGATGGTTCAGTGAGACCACGGTTATACAGGAGCTGAGCTATCAGTGGCGGGAAGTCTGAAGTGTTAGCCAGATACTCGGCTGGAGCTGGTGGTAGAATGTTCCAACGACTATGATTCAAGTCTATGCCTCACCATATTGCCGAAAGACCAGAACTGAATTATGACCACCAAAGCCGAAAGAATTAGACAGGGCGGTGGTAACCCTGACCTGGCGGGCTATATTAGGCACATAGTCTAAATCGCATTCAGGGTCGGGGTGAGTGAGATTTATCGTCGGTGGTATTATACCGTGCTGAATAACCATAACACATATTGCTGCCTCAACAGCACCAGCACCCCCGAGTAGATGCCCCATCATTGACTTGGTTGAGCTTATTGGGATGTGGTGGGCAGTGTCGCCGAACACCGCCTTTATCGCCCTGGTTTCCATTTTGTCGTTTAGCGGGGTAGACGTGCCATGAGCATTAATATAATCAATTTCGGTAGTAGCCAGTCCGGCTTTGTTAAGTGCCATCCGCATAGCCCTTACCGCGCCCTCTCCATCTTCAGTCGGCTGGGTAACATGATAGGCATCACTGCTGATTCCGTAGCCTATAATTTCAGCCAGAATGCTGGCTCCTCGCCTCTGGGCGAAGGAGAGGTCTTCCAGCACAAGGACGGCAGCTCCCTCGCTGAGGACAAAGCCGTCGCGTTCAGCATCAAAAGGGCGTGAGGCTAACCGGGGCTGGCTATTTCGGGTAGAGAGAACCCTGAGAGCATTGAAGGCGGCAATCCCTATCGGGGTTACTGCCGCCTCACTGCTACCAGCCAGCATGGCTTGAGCGTCACCACGCTTGATGATTTCATAAGCAGTGCCTATGGCATCTGAGCCACTGGAGCAGGCCGAGGCGGTGCCAAGGTTTGGTCCCTTAGCTCCGAGCACGATTGATACCTGGGCTGAAGCCATATCGGCAAGCAGCATTGGCACCAGGAAGGGGCTTACTCTATCCGCCCCCCTTTCCCACAGTATTCTTATTTGTTGAGACAGGGTAAGTAGTCCTCCAAAGCCGCTGCCGATTATGACCCCGATATTGTCCTGACTACCGGGGGTAATTTGTATTCCGGCTTGTTTCACCGCTTGTGAGCTGGCGGCTACCGCCAGTTGAACGAAGCGGTCCATGTGGCGGGCTTGCTTGCGGTTGACATAATCAGTAGGCTCAAATCCTTTTACCTCGCCGGCAAATTTGGTGGCAAAGGGCTCGGGGTCAAACAGGGTGATATAGTCAATGCCAGACTTACCAGCAATAAGGGCTTCCCAGGTAGAGGAGACATTCCGACCAACTGGACATAAAATACCTATGCCAGTAACCACAACTCTGTTATTTATTGTTGACACTCCCGCTAAAGTCTAGGGCTGGTATCGGCAAATCTTATCTCAGCTCTAGAGAGCCATTTTTTTGCGTTGCTCTTTAAACCAATTCCGGCTATCATCAACCTTAGGCAGCTTGTCCAGTTCGGCTTGGTTATCAGCAATGAACTTCTCGCCCTTTTCCGTGGGTTCAACTTGCAGAATATAAGTCTTCCAGGCTAGATAGCCTTGGTCAACCAACCCCTCCAGCACATCAGCAAATTGTCTAACCATCGGCTCCGTCCACAGGGTCGGTCCCGGGGCATCATAATCGGAAATTATTGTCCTGGCGTGTTTACCGATATCGGTACGCTCAATCATCCCTTTGCGTACCGCATCCATTATCGCCATTTGCATTAATGTTGTTAACTCGTCTTTTGCCATAGCTAAGCTAATCCTCCCTTTCAGAGTAAGAAAATGGTAAGTCGGAACTCAACTCTCCTCTGGTTTCAATAATTCGGTTAGTTGCATTGATTCCCAGGTCCTGTTGTACCACGGGAAAGCCATCAGCGGGGTAACAATTCCCCTCTGTCTTCTCGACCGCAGGATTATCTCGCAGGCTATCTCGGCGGCTAGAGCAACTAGCTCAGCAGCGTAGGTAGACCACATTGAGAAAACCTCGCCTGATTTAATTCGCTCCAGCTGCATGGGCTCCCTGCGGTCAGGCGGAGCCAGGCGCTTGCCAAAATGCTTATCACACAGGTCACCACAGCGGATTAAACCACCGGTACGTTCGACAAACCGATTCCTAAGTTCAGCCGATAGTGCCTGGGCCAGGGTGAAGGTGCTGTGCCCCCTAGACCGAGGCCCGCCTTCCTCGGTAAAGTCCACTCGCCCGAACTCCAGACCAATGGCGGCGACTCCTCCCACCAGGGCACAGCAAATCTCGTTACCACCAAAGCCTCCGGTGAGGGTGGTCATGGCCACTATGCTCTCCCTGCCTCCCAGACCGAGATGAAGGGCTAAGGGATATAAAGCTGTCTGACCACAAGCCCGATATTTAAGCTGAGTTTCTCGCGCATCCCGGACCACCCTCCTTACCAGCGCCTCGTCCTCGGTTTCATCCCGACTCCAGAACTGCCAGTCCTTCCTGTGCTGTTCATCCTTGAAGACTTCCGTCAAATGGTCCATCCGTTTTCCATATACCATTTACCAACTCTCCTCCTATGATTTCTTTTTAATGCTCATCCGCCTCCAGACCGCAACCGCCATCTCTATGCCATATATTATACTGTATTCCCCCCCTGCTCTTCAATTTGACCAGCCAGGAATATGAAACATATAATGCTGGTGTAAAGGGGTAGGAGGTTGGTTAAGACGGGCACAAGGTCAAAAACGATAAGGATTGCCCTGGATAGCCTGGGCTGTAAGCTCAATCAGGCTGAGACAGAGCTTTTAGCCCGACAACTGGCTGAAGCCGGGTACCAGCTGGTGTCTCCCGTTGATGAGGCTGATGTCTATATACTAAATACCTGCACCGTTACTCACACCGCCGACAGTAAATCGCGACGCCGGCTCAGGTTGGCTCACCGGCGAAATCCCGGCGCCCTGGTGATAGCCACTGGTTGCTATGCTCAGCGAGCCCCCGGGGAACTGGCCCAGATTGAAGGGGTTAGCCTGGTCGTGGGCAATAATGAAAAGGCATGTCTCCCTCTGATGCTAAAGGAGTCTGGCTGTATGGGTAGCCCAGCCCTTGTCCAAAAGGATTTGACCGTCAACCATCACGCCGGTTTCAGGACTCGTGCCATGGTCAAGGTCCAGGATGGTTGTAATAGCTTCTGCTCCTACTGTATTGTCCCCTTAGTCAGGGGCGGGGAGAAGAGCTTGCCGGTTGACCAGGTTGTTGATGAGGTCAGACACCGGGTGGCTCAAGGCTATAAGGAGGTGGTGTTAACTGGGGTCAAGATTGGCGCCTATAATTATGACGGGGTTAATCTAAACGGCTTGCTGGAGCACATACTAAATGAGACCGATGTAGAACGATTAAGGCTGTCGTCTCTCCAGCCCCAGGAAATCTTCCCCGAGCTTATCGGACTGTGGCGCAACCAGAGGCTATGCCCTCACTTTCACCTGTCACTCCAGAGCGGCAGCCAGGAGGTGCTCAGTCGGATGAATCGTCGCTACTCCCTTAGTGATTATGAGCAGTCGGTATGTTTAATTCGGGCTCTGGTACCCGAGGCAGACATCACCACCGACATTATGGTCGGCTTCCCCGGCGAGACTGACCAGGAATTTGAAGAGAGCTATGATTTCTGTCGGCGGATGGAATTTGCCCGGATTCACGTCTTCGCCTACTCACCGCGCCAGGGGACTCAAGCTGTTCAGCTTCCTCAGCAGGTAGGGGATAAAGTCAAAAAGCAGCGAAGCCAGAAGATGCTGGCTCTGGCTAAGGAAAGCGCCCAAAACTTCAGCCGTCGCTTTTTGGGCAAGACGATGCCGGTTTTATTTGAGCAGCAGTCCAACGGCGTCTGGTCAGGCCACACCGCTAACTATATTAAGGTGTATACTAAAAGCAGCGCTGATTTAACCAATAAACTCCTGCCGGTAAATCTGGTGGAGGTTAGGGGAGATGGGGTGTGGGGAGAGGTAGTAGAAGAGTGGGAGGTATAAGTGTTTTATATTTACTTAGATACTAGTTTTCTGAGCCAACTTACAAAGGCAGCGAGAGAAATAGCTGGAGCGTCTTTTAATAGTGACAAGTGGATAAATCTTCTAACGCTACTCCGTCAAGGAGTTAATCGTGGCATATTATTATGTCCTGCTTCACAATTTCAGACGCAGGAAGCTATGTTAGCTGAAGGTTTACTTCAAGAATTTGTCTCTCTTCAACTTGAATTGTCTGGGGGATACTATTTCAAAAAGTGGGAAGATATTCTGGTACATCAAGTTACTAATCAAGTTCTAATATATTTGAAAAGACCACAGGATATTGACCTAGGTTGGAAAATTTTGACAAAGAAGTGTCCTCCCCTCATTGATAAGTCTACAACGGAAATAATGAAGTCAAATATGGCTGTATTTGCAGAGATAATGAAGAGTCAATCTATTCCCGAGGCGTCATACCTTAAGCAGTATGAGGCAGCGAAGATTTCATTTTTACATAACTCGTTCTTACAGCCAATAAGGCAAATCTTGGGTCTACTGACTTACTCTGGATCACCTAATCTTATTCTACTTGGAATGCTAAAGGACGAGGCTAAAATACCTAATAGTGAGTTTATGAGTGCTCTTCATTTTTTTGATTCTCCATTGGTTGACCGAGTTCCTTTTATTAATATTTTCTGTTCAATTTTTGCGTCGCTTAGATTTCACGAACAAAAGCGAAATTATAGTGGTAGTGAGTTGTGGGATGTAATAGCACTAGCCTGTGCGATTCCTTATTGTAAAATAATTACTACCGATACTAACATGAAGAATAATATTGTAGGTCGTTTGCATCTCAACAAGAAGTATGGAGTATCAGTCTACGCTCCCACTAGCAAAGACTTGGACATCTTAGGGAGAGCACTATCTGAACTGCGTAGTAGGTAGTATTGCCAAGCCTTGAGCTTCTCCCTAATAGGGTATCCCCAAGACCACTGAGGTTTCAATTTGGCGCTGGGGGATGTCCCAGTAGGTTTTTAGTAGTTCATCCTTGTCGGGCATAAGAGTATAGCCGTGCTTGACATAAAACTCAATTGCCCAGTAGGCATCAGCCCAGGTGCCGACCAGCAGGCGGGGAGTAGTAACCAGACCCTTGAGGTGCGCCAGGAGTTTGCCGGCTATTCCCTGTCTCTGCCACCGGGGCAAGACATAGGCATGGCGGATGAGGGTAACGTCCTGTATCGGCTCAAAGCCCATTATCCCGACCAGCTCCCCGTTTTCCTCCCAGCCGAAAAAGGTCATCCGCTTCATTTCCCGCTTGAGTTCCTCCATAGTCATATAGGGCTGGTGATAGCGGTCAGCCGGTATGACACCCTCATAGGCTTTAGCCGCCTCATTGATGATGAAATGTATTCTCGGGGTATCTCTGGATTGGCAGGTATAAATCATACGCCGTCTTACCACGCATTTTGCCAGATGCGTCTAACGTCATCCAGGCTGAGTTTCTTGGGGTTATTATTCAGGAGCCGGGTAACATCCATACTGGCTACCGCCAGCTCTTCTAAAGCTTCCTCGGGTATCTCCAGGTCACGCAGACGGAGGGGAATACCAATATCCTTAGCCAGATTCTTAAATGCCTCTACCCCTTTTTCGGCTGCTTCCTGAAGAGACAGCCCCTGCGTTTTCACCCCCAGCCTCTGGGCAATGGTGGCATATTTAGTGGGGTTAGTCGGCAGGTTACATTCCATAACATAGGGTAATAACAGCCCAACGGTTACCCCGTGGGGGACGTGAAACCGTGAACCAAGGGGGTAGGCAAGGGCATGGGCGGCGGCGCCACCAGCGTGGGCAATACCGAAGCCGCCGAACAGTGCTCCCTCAGCCATATGATTACGTGCTTCCTTATCGGAACCATCTTTAACCACCGCCCTGAGGCTACCGGCAATAAGTCGCATCGCCTCAACCTCCAGGGCGTCAGTAAACGTGCCGGCGTTGATGCTGGTATAGGACTCAATGGCATGGGTGAGAGCATCTATGCCAGCGACGGCGGTAACTCTCTGGGGGCACCCATAGGTCAGGGTTGGGTCAACAATAGCCAATCGGGCTAATATGTAGGGGCTCTGTATGCCAAATTTACTCCGCTTCTCCGGGTCATCAAAAACAGCGGCTTTAGTCACCTCACTCCCCGTTCCGGCTGTCGTCGGCAGTGTAAAAATAGGAATGCCAGGTCCGGGAACCTTATTAATACCGACATAATCCTGCCCCCTGCCACCATGAGCCAGCAGGACGGAGAGTCCCTTGGCGGTATCCATACTTGAGCCACCACCAACACCTACCACGAGGTCGTAACCTTCCTGGCTAAGTTTCTCAGCCGCCGCATTTAACCCGGGCAACGTGGGCTCCGGCTCGGCTTCGGAGAAGACATCCACCGAAAGCCTAGCCCTGGACAATCGTTCCTTAACCGGGTCTACCAGTCCAGCCTGATAAACTCCGGGGTCGGTAACAATAAGAGCATGCTTAGCTCCCAGCTTACTAGCTTCATCCCCGATGGTATCCAGAGAGCCAACACCAAAACAGACTTTCACCGGGAGCATAATCTGGTAAATATCTACAGTAATGTTCCTCTTTCTATCGACTGGCAAATGTAGTCTTACTTAGCTCGATTACCTGAATGCTATCCTGCCGGCATTAGGTAAGTGTCCACCCGGCATCAGTCACGATGTCACTGCCGGTGATAAAACTGGAAGCGCGGGAAGCCAGGAACAGGACAACATTGGCGATTTCGTCTGGTCTACCGATGCGTCCCATCAGGATGCGGTTCAGCCGGCGTTTATTGAATGTTATGTCCTCGGGTGACGAGCACCCTTCAGTTTGGATTGGTCCCGGGCTAATAGAATTGACCCATATTTTATGTGGGGCTAATTCCACAGCCAGGGTTCTGGTTAGCATCCATACCCCGGCTTTAGAACTATCGTAAGCGGTAAAGCCTATTGTCGGATGAAAGGCGCTTGCCGAGGCGATATTAATTATGCTTCCGCCTCGCTCCTGCTTAATCATCTGCTGGCTGGCTCTAAGGCAACAGAGAAATACTCCTTTGAAGTTTATATCCATTACTCTGTCCCAGGCTTTTACGTCCATCTCGGTGATAAGTTTCTTAGGGTATCTGCCGGCATTATTGACTATAATATCCAGTCCGCCAAAGGTTTTAACTGCAGTGTTGACCATATTAGTAATCTGTGGTCCCTGAGTTACATCACACTTGACAAAAGCAGCTTTGTAATCAGCCGTAGTCAGCTCTTTGGTTTTCTGTTTTCCAGCCCCCGAATTAAGGTCGGCTATCAGTACGGCAGCTCCAGCTTCAGCTAACCGCTTAGCGCAGGCGAAGCCAATACCGGATGCACCCCCGGTAACAATTGCCACTTTACCACTTAAATCAAATAGTTCTCCAATAGACAGGTATTTTTGTTCCTCTACCATTACTCCCCCCTTTCCTGCTTATTAACACTAACTAGCCTTAACAGGTGGCAAAATGGTATCACGTTCTCCCCTCATATGTCAAAGCCGTGCCTGTGGCTGAGAAGGGGCGTTTAAGATAACTCCAGTCGTAAATAGGGAAAGGAAGCCGAGTTGCTCTTCCTCTATAATTTATGCTAATGTTAGTATGCTACCCTATTCAGGAACTGGCCGGTCGGACTCCGTAAATGCCGCACTGTGAAGCGAAGTTCAGGTCTCCGCGGATGAGGCTAGGGGTAAAGCGTCAACGATACGGGAAGAAGCTTGACCAGAGTAAAACACCATCGTGCATTGAGTGATGCGTTTCAGCGTGACAACACCTGGGGAAAGGGGGATAAAATTGGCTAAACCTAAGGTTGCTTTCTATTGGTGTGCTTCATGTGGTGGGTGTGAGGAGGCAGTGGTTGACCTTAATGAAGATTTATTGAAAGTAGCTGATGCCGTGGATATCGTCCTATGGCCGGTGGCATTGGACTTTAAGAGGAAGGATATTGAGGCTCTAGGTGATGGTGAGATAGCGGTGAGCTTTATAAATGGGGCGGTAAGGCTGGAAGAGCAGGAGGAGATGGTAAAGCTCTTGAGGGAAAAATCTAAACTCGTAGTAGCCTTCGGCGCCTGTGCTCACCTGGGGGGGATACCGGGGCTGGGGAACTTCTGGACAAGGGATACGATTTTCCAGAGGCTTTATAAGGAAGTCCCAACTGTGGACAACCCGGAGGGGATTACCCCGCAGGAGAAGACAGCCGTTGACGGTGGTGAACTCACCCTGCCCGAATTCTATGATACGGTAAAAACCTTAGACCAGACCATCCCGGTAGATTACTACCTTCCCGGGTGTCCACCACCGCCTGATTTGATACTGAATGCGGTAAACGCCATTCTCGCCGGCGAACTACCTGAGAAGGGAGCAGTACTTGCCCCCGATAAAGCCTTGTGCGATACCTGCCCCAGGAAAGAGACCAAGCCGGAGAAGTTATTAATAAAAGAGATAAAAAGACCGTGGCAAATCAAGATTGACCCTGAGAAATGCTTCCTTGAGCAAGGAATAATTTGTCTCGGTCCGGCTACTCGTTCGGGGTGCGGGGAAACATGCATCAAGGCTAATCAGCCATGCCGGGGCTGCTTTGGTCCGGTAGATGGAGTTGTCGACCAGGGGGCAAAAGCCCTATCAATGATTGCATCTATATTAGGGCTTGAAGACGAAGAGAAGATGACTGATGAAGAGGTCAAAGAGTTAATCAATGGCATTGCCGACCCAGCCGGGACATTCTATAGATTTAGCCTGCCGGCTTCTCTGCTGAGACGGAAGAGAATGGAAATGAAATAGGAGGACAGATTGAGGAAAATAACCATAGACCCGATAACCAGGCTTGAGGGGCATGGCAAGATAGAGATATTCCTTGACGATGAGGGAAATTGTGACAAGGCCTGCCTCCAGATTCCCGAGCTTAGAGGCTTTGAGAAATTCTCTGAGGGAAGACCGGCCGAGGAGATGCCAAGAATAACCACCATGATATGCGGGGTGTGTCCTACGGCTCACCATATAGCAGCGACCAAAGCCCTTGATGACCTATTCAAGGTTGAGCCTACTTCGGCGGCGAAGAAGATAAGAGAGCTGATGTACAACGCCTTCCAGGCTGAAGACCATATATTGCATTTCTTCTTCCTCGGCGGTCCCGACTTTGTTGTTGGTCCCCAAGCCCCCGCCGCCGAAAGGAATGTATTGGGGGTTATTGCCAAGGCTGGGCCGGAAGCCGGCAGAAAAGTTATAGAAGTAAGAAAAAGGCTGAGGGGAATTCTGAGAATAATTGGCGGCAAGCCGATTATGCCTACCTGTGGCTTGCCGGGAGGGGTATCAAAACAAATCACCGAGGAGGAAAGGGAGACAATTATAGACGCCGCTGAATATGCGGTGGATTTCTCTCAGTTTGCCCTTGGGCTTTTTGATGATATTGTGCTTAAAAACAAAGACTACGTTGACCTCATTACCGGTGATATCTACCAGCACAGGACATATTATATGGGGCTGGTGGATGGGAATAACAAGGTAAACTTCTACGATGGAGTTATAAGGGTGGTTGACCCCGATGGTAAAGAGTTTGCCAAGTTCAGGGCTCAGGAATATCTTGACCACATCAGGGAGCATGTTGAGCCCTGGACTTATGTCAGATTCTCCTACCTCAAAAATGTAGGCTGGAAGGGGTTTGTTGATGGGAAAGAGAGCGGCATCTTCAGGGTTGCACCGCTGGCTCGGCTGAATGTGTCCGATGGGATGGCAACACCACTAGCTCAGGAAGCCTATGAAAAGATGTATGAAGTATTGGGTGGGAAACCAGTCCATAGTACTCTGGCTTTCCACTGGGCACGACTTGTTGAGGCGCTTTACGCCTCGGAACGGCTGCTGGAGCTTGCCCATGACCCAGAACTTACCTCCCCTGACATAGTAAATCTGCCTACTCAGACTCCGAAAGAGGGGATAGGCGTAGTCGAAGCGCCAAGAGGAACCCTGATTCACCACTACCAGACTGACGACCGAGGAATTCTGACTAAAGTCAACCTAATTGTCGCCACCCAGAATAACTCAGCGGCTATTAATATGTCGGTGGAGAAAGCAGCCAAAGCACTGATAAAGAAGGGAAATGTTCCCGACGGGATCCTCAACATGATTGAGATGGCATTCAGGGCTTATGACCCGTGTCACGCCTGCGCCACCCACTCACTTCCGGGAGGAATGCCCCTTGAGGTGAATGTATATAACTCTAAAGGGGACTTAGTCAAGAAGTTGAAAAGAGGATAAGATGAGAAAGACTGTTTCTGAGAATGAACAAGCTCAGGTTGAGGAAGTAATTAATGAAGCTGGGAAAGTATATTTGCCACCCTGTCAGATAGCGTGCCCTCTGGGGGAGGACATTCAGCGCAGTCATACTATGATTGCCCTTCTGCCTCCGGATGCTGGTGAGGCTTCCAGCCGGATGATAGAAATAGGTGATGAAATTTATGAGAAGAACCCTTTATTCCCAATATGCAACTATATTTGCGGGCTTTGTGAGAAAGAGTGTAATTACAAAGACCAGACCGGAGCCGTAAGGCGAAGGATGCTTATACGCCCTATTACTGAACATTATCT
>JAUWIC010000015.1 GCA_030605575.1 Dehalococcoidia bacterium | reverse complement strand
ACTCGCTACTTTGTAATTGGTTCCGGCTCTCCTGTTCTGTTGGTTCATGGTTTTGGTGCCTTCCTGGAGACCTGGGGGTTTAATATCCTTCCCTTGAGCAAACGCTACCAGGTATATGCCATGGATTTACCGGGGCATGGACTATCGGATAAGTCTAAAGGTTGTTATACACCTGCCTTTATCACTGAGTTTACCAGCGACTTTATTGATGCCCTGGGGATTAAGCGTACCAGTATGATAGGGCATTCTTTAGGTGGGTTAATATCCTTAAATACCGCTGTGAATCTTCCTGAGAGAGTTAACAGGCTTATCTTGGTAGATAGTGCCGGTCTATCTCAAAAACTACCCCTGCGTTATCGGCTGTGTTCTGTTCCCGGTTTGGGTAACATATTGATGAAGTCGGTAACAAAACCTGTCCTGGAGCGGGGCATCAGGAGATTATTCTATAACCCGAACTTTCTCCCTGATGAGATACTTGATGTGGTTGTGGCTATCTCACAGGGGTCCGGGGCCAAGGAAGCCCTGCTAAGCATGTTACAGGATAATGTTGGTCTTACTGGCATGCATCCTGAGGTGGTTATGGCAGATAAACTTCATCTGGTTAAATCACCTACCTTACTCATCCATGGGGTGCAGGATAAGCTTATTCCTCTTGAGCATGCTCGGGAGGCATACCATCTTATTCCTAATGCCAGTCTAAAGATATTTAATGAGTGTGGTCATTGCCCTAATATAGAAAAGTCTGCCGAATTTAATGAGGCAGTAATAGCATTTCTGGAGGCTAATGAGTTTGGTTCTTTATCAGTTTAAGGGAGGTTTAGTATGTCGGATAAAGTAGTATTGGCTTACAGTGGTGGGTTAGATACCTCGGTAGCCATCAAATGGATAAAAGAGAAGTATAACCTGGATGTTATTGCCCTTACTGTTGATGTCGGCAATGAGCGTGATTTCTCGGCTATTCGCCAGAAGGCACTTGATGTCGGTGCCATAAAGGCGTTAGTGGTAGATGCTAAGGATTCATATGTTAGTGAGTATGTTTTTCCCGCCTTGCAGGCGGACGCCCTTTACGAGGGAGAATATCCCTTGGCTACCGCCTTAGCTCGTCCCTTGATGGCTAAGCTACTGGTGGCTACCGCTCAGGAGGAAGGAGCGTCAACCGTAGCTCACGGTTGCACCGGCAAGGGGAATGACCAGGTGAGGTTTGAGGTAAGCATTAATGCGCTGGCGCCAGGGCTTAAAATTATTGCTCCAGCTAGGGAATGGGGCATGACCCGGGAACAAACTATTGACTATGCTCAACGTTATGGTATTCCGGTACCGGTTACGACTGCCAGCCCCTATTCCATTGATGAGAACCTGTGGGGTAGGAGTATTGAGTGCGGGGTTCTTGAGGACCCCTGGGTTGAGGCACCGGAGGAGGTGTTTACCTGGACAAGGTCAGCGGGGGAGACTCCAGATAAGCCAGAGTATGTGGAGATTGGCTGGGAAAAGGGTGTCCCGGTTACTGTTGACGGGCAGCAACTGGATGGCGTTAGCTTGATTCGGCGGCTAAATGAACTAGCCGGTAGGCACGGGGTGGGCAGGGTTGACCATCTGGAGAACCGGCTGGTGGGGATAAAATCACGGGAGATTTATGAGGCCCCGGCAGCCACAGTATTACTTCAGGCGCATCAGGCGCTGGAGGCGATGACCCTATCAAAGTCCCAGGTGCGTTTTAAGCAAAAGGTAGCCCAGGAGTACGCTGACCTCATCTATAATGGTCTGTGGTTCACCGCACTACATCAAGACCTGGCTGCCTACGTTAAAAGCTCACAGCGCTTCGTTACCGGAACAGTGCGATTGAAACTATTTAAGGGAAGCTCAAGAGTAGTCGGGCGGAAGTCACCGTTTTCACTGTATAGCTATGGTCTGGCTACCTACGATAAGGCTGACGAGTTTGACCAGAGTGCTTCCCCGGGCTTCATTCACATTTGGGGGCTGCCGGTTAGGACTCAAGCCCAGATACAGCCCAAAAGCGAAGCCGAGGATTGAACAGGCGCTATACATGCTGTATATAATATAATATAGAATATAAGGAAGGTTAGTATGAGCCATATTCGTGGTCGCTTTCATAAGGCAGCCGATAAATCGGTAACCGAATATACCGCCTCTATCTCCTTTGACCGGAGGTTATACCGCCACGACATTGCTGGTAGTATTGCCCATGCCAAAATGCTGGCCAAACAGGGTATAATTTCGGATAAAGAGGCTGAAACTATTATTAACGGCTTGGCTGCTATTAGAGAAGAGATAGAGCAGGGTAAATTTCAGTTTAAGCCTGAGCTGGAAGACATCCATATGAGTATTGAGGCTAGGTTACGGGAGAAAGTGGGCGAGGTGGGGGGCAAGCTCCACACGGCTCGCTCCAGAAATGACCAGGTGGCTCTGGACTTGCGTCTTTTTACCAAGGAGGCAATATCTGAGACTATAGTTAAGTTGAAGGAGTTCCAGCAGGCTCTAATTAGCCTGGCTGAAGTTAATAAAGGGGTAATTATGCCGGGATATACCCACCTCCAACCAGCCCAGCCAGTATTGCTGGCTCATCACCTTTTAGCCTATTTTGAGATGCTCCAGCGGGATATTGACCGGTTTAACGACTGCCTGAGGCGGACTGATGTTATGCCCTTGGGTAGCGGCGCTGTAGCTGGCGTAGCCTATAATATCGACCGGGATTTCTTAGCCCGTGAGCTGGGCTTTGGCCAGATAAGCCAGAATAGTATTGACACTGTCTCTGATAGAGATTTTGTCCTGGAATACGAAGCGGCGGCTAGCCTGTGTATGATGCACCTCTCCCGATTAGCCGAAGAGATTATTCTGTGGTCTTCAGCCGAGTTTAACTTTATTGAGCTTGATGAGGCTTATACTACCGGCTCAAGCATTATGCCCCAGAAGAAAAACCCTGACGTAGCCGAGCTGGTTCGGGGTAAGACGGGGCGGGTCTATGGCCGGCTTATGGCTTGGCTGGTTACTATGAAAGCTCTTCCCCTGTCCTATAATAGAGATATGCAGGAGGATAAAGAGGGTTTCTTTGATACTGTAGACACCCTGCTATCTACCTTGGAGGTGTTTACCGGCATGGTTAAAACCCTGCGGGTTAAAGCTGAGAATACTGAGCAGGCGGCTAGGCAGGGGTATATTCTGGCTACCGACCTGGCTGACTATCTGGTCAAGAAGGGGGAAGCCTTCCGCACTGCTCACAATATAGTGGCCAGGCTGGTAAGCTATGCTATGGAAAAGGGCAAATCGTTTAGTGAACTTAGCCCCGGTGAGTATAAGGAGTTTTCCCCCTTATTTGGCGAGGATGTTTACTCCATTAGCCTGGAGTCATCGGTGGCGGCTAGGGATGTTATTGGTGGAACGGCACCTAAACGGGTAGCAGAAGCACTGTCCCGCGCCAAGAAAATAATAAGCTCGTTTAAGAACCCATCCCCCTGACCCCCTTCCCTTAGTAAGGGAAGGGGGAATGTAAGTTAGAGAGGGGGCAAAGCCCCCTCTCTAAACCCCCTTCCCCCTCTCCAACAATGGATAGGGGGACTACGGGGGTTAGGTTGATAAACAGCCTATAAACGAGGTGCATTATGTCTGAGAGAATCGAACAGATACTGCTTCTGATAAGAGTTATGAAAGAAGATCCAACTCTCAAGGATATTCATTCTACCTCTGTTAGGTGGGAAAAAGCTGTTCCGATTGTTGCTGAGCTGTGTAATGTTAAACGTCCTACAATTATGGACAAATGCACAAGACAGCTCGGCATTAACGCAGAAAAATTTGATGATATGTTAACGAGATTATTCCAAAATCGCGATGAGAGCATATTCCAGTTACTCAGGGAACATGGTGATAGTAAGGATCGAGTTGCCGTAGATGAGTTCGAGAAATGGTTCTTTCGTCCGCCGGTTAAGCTTGCCCCGTCTATTCTCTCGGCTGATTTCAGTCGCCTTGGTCAGCAGGTAGCTGAAGCTACCGAGGCAGGTGCTGACTACATTCATGTTGATGTTATGGACGGGCATTTTGTGCCCTGGATAACCATCGGTGCTCCGGTGGTAGCCGCGATTCGTCCTTGGACAAGTCTGCCTCTGGATGTCCACCTTATGATTGGGGCGCCCGAGTCTCAGATTGAGCAATTTGTTAACGCTGGAGCCGATATTATCACTGTTCATATAGAAGCCTGCCCCCATATTCACCGGCTAGTGCAAACAATCAAGGGACTGGGGGTTAAGGTGGGGGTTGCCCTCAACCCGGGTACACCCATTGATGCCCTTGAGGAGATTCTCCCTTCGCTAGATTTAGTCCTGGTCATGACGGTTAATCCCGGCTTTGGTGGGCAGGCTTTCATTGAGCCTATGCTGGATAAGGTAGCCCACTTACGGGCTGAGCTGGACAAAAGGGATTTGTCTGCCGAGCTGGAGGTGGATGGGGGTATCAATGCTGAAGTTGCTCCCAGGGTAGTAACGGCGGGAGCCAGGGTGCTGGTGGCTGGGGCAGCGGTGTTTAATTCGCAACAAACAGTAAAAGAAGCCCTGGACAAGATACGGGCTAGCTTGAACTAGAAGCGGCTTTTTTAGTGGTCTTATGCTGATTGCGGAGGCATCGGGTGCACAGGTTGAGTCGTTTGGGCTGACCATCTATGACGACAGTAACCGGGTGAATATTGGGTACCCAGCGACGATTGGTACGGTGTTTAGAGTGGCTTACATTGTGACCAAATTGGACTGATTTTCCACATAAATCGCATTTCATAATTAATATAACAACCCCTTTACTATTGAATAAGTTTGGTGTAAGATTGTATTACCTTAATACTATGCTGTCATTATAATGTTAATCATTATAATGTTATCATAGCTGAGCCAGTTGGGCAAGGGTGGCTTGGGGATGGGGAGGGGTTTTGCCTGGCAAGGCTGTTTATGGAAATTAATCTTCCCCTTGATAAAGGGAAGATAGAAGGCGGATAAATAATTTCGGGGTAAGGAGAGCCTAAAATGAAGCAAGTTAGTTCCCTTAGCGGGCAAGAGCTAAGGGATATGCTGGTGGTTGCCACCGACTGGTTGGAGAAGAGTGCTTCAGAGATTGATGCTTTGAATGTCTTCCCGGTGCCTGATGGTGATACCGGGACTAATATGCTGCTTACCATGCGTTCCACCATTGAGGAAGCCTACCGGGCTCCTGACCGTAGTGCTTCAGCCGTAGCTCAGGCTATAGCCAAAGGAGCACTGATGGGGGCTCGGGGTAATAGTGGCGTAATCCTGTCGCAGATTTGGCATGGTTTGGCGCAAGGTTTGGCCGAGAAGGAATCATTTACCGGCAGGGACCTAGCTGATGCTTTACTACTGGCATCAGCTATGGCTTATAAGGGGATAAACAATCCTGTAGAGGGGACCATTCTTACTGTAATCAGGGAAGCAGCCTCAGCGGCTAAGGCGCAGGCGGCTACTGACATCAATGACATAATATCGGTTATGGAGACTACGATTGATGCTGCCAGTAAGTCGGTGGCTAACACCCCCAATCTATTGGATGTACTGAAAGAGGCTGGGGTAGTAGATGCTGGTGGTCAAGGTCTATACACCATCCTGGAGGGTGCCTTCCACTACCTTAAGGGTGAGGTGGAGGAGATGCAGTTTCGTAAGCCTTATATGATTGCCAGTACTACGCCGGTAGCTGTCAGGACACCGCAAATGATAGCCGCCGATGAGGAGCCCTATGGATACTGCACCGAGTTCCTGCTTAAGGGAGAGGGGCTTGACCCGGAGAGGCTTAGCACGAAGCTGAAGAGGAAAGGGGAGTCTCTAATTGTAGTCGGTGATGAATCTACAGTTAGGGTTCATATCCATACCTTAGACCCAGGCAATATCCTTCATTATGCTACCTTATTGGGCACTGTGCATCAGGTAAGTATTCGGAATATGGATGAGCAGCACCAAGATTACCTCAAGATGCAGAAGGAGAAAATGCCCGCGGCTGATATCGCTATTGTGGCTGTGGTCTCAGGGGATGGGCTGGCTGATGTTTTTACTAGCTTAGGAGTGACAGCTATTGTTCCCGGTGGACAAACAATGAACCCAAGTACCAAGGATTTGCTCCAGGCGGTAAACTCGGTAACTTCGGACAAAGTTATTATTTTGCCCAATAACAAAAATGTGGTGCCTTCGGCTAATCAAGTCCAGTCCTTGACGACTAAGGTCATTGAGGTAGTGGCTACGGAGACAATTCCCCAGGGGGTAGCTGCCCTTTTAGCTTTTAACAGTGAGGCCGACTTGGAAACAAACGCTGAGGCTATGAAGCGGGCAAAATCAGCAGTAAGGTCTATTGCCATTACTCGAGCCGTACGAGCTGCCCAGCTAGGTGGGTTGAGTATTAAGAAGAAGCAGGCTATTGGCTTTCTGGACGGTGACTTGGTAGTTGTGGGTGATAGTAATACTGATGTTCTTGGCGAGGTGTTAGCCAAGGTGAACTTGGATGAAGCCGAGGTAATCACTATTTACTACCGAGCCGATGCCGAACGGCCTGAGGTTGAACAGGTTATTCTCAGTATTCGTGAGCAACACCCTCAACTGCAGGTTGAGCTAGTTCGAGGTGGTCAACCTCACTATCACTATATTGTTTCTGTAGAGTAGGGGCAAGGAGTCTTGAACCAGAGATTTCCCTTGCCTTCTTTACAGGTCAAAGTTGAGCTTTCTTCGTCCTCAGCTATTTGCCGAGGTCAGCGGAGGTAAGGTTTGTCGTTAAATGTCGAGCCTCTGCGTAAGATTCTTGAGCTTGAGCACAACAAGGGTTATCTAGATTTAGCGGTAATTGGTGGTTTGGATAGATTCCTCCACCAGTGGGCCGGTCAAGCTGTAGAGTCGTTAACCAGTCCTCGGCTCCTGAATTATTTTCATAAACTTCACCTGGTTAACTCTAATTATGCCTCTTTGACTAAACAGCAGCGTAAACAGTGGGTAAAGGATGTGCTTGACTTTTTAGCCGGGGTAGAGTGTGGGGAAGGAGAAAAGGGTGAGGCTAGATTGGCGCCAGTAGCTGGTCGTCCATCTTCAGGAGCAAGAAAGCCAAGGACAGCGTTTAGTCAATCTATTGATTCACCCATTACTACGATAAGAGGCATTAGTTCCAGCCTGGCGGCTAGATTTAATAGGTTGGGGGTGAAGACGGTTCGGGACTTGCTCTATTTCTTCCCCCACCGTCACCTTGACTATAGCCAGCGGAAATCTATCTCGCAGCTTACTGAGGGTGAGGAGCAGACTATTATTGCCAATGTGTGGCAGGCTCAGGAGGTCAAGCTGGGTGGTAGGCGGAGTACCGAGGCTATCGTTGGTGATGAAACCGGTAATGTCAGGGTAGTATGGTTTAATAATCCCTACCTGGCTAAAAAACTCACTACTAATATGCGAGTAGTTATTAGTGGTCGGGTAGGCTTGTTTAATGGACGACATGTGTTTGAATCTCCGGAGTGGGAGCTGGTTGGGGATGAGGACTTGATTCACACCGGGCGTTTGGTCCCCCTCTACCCCCTTACTCGGGGATTGTACCCTCGCCAGGTAAGAAAATTGGTGAAAGGGGTTATAGACCAGTGGGCATGGCAGGTGGAGGATTTTTTGCCTTCGGAGTTGACCGAGCGGTGTAACCTTTTGTCGCTCCCCTCGGCTATAAGCCACGCCCACTATCCCGATGATGAAGCCGTGAAGGCTCAGGCAAGGGTTCGCCTGGCTTTTGACGAGCTTTTTCTCCTCCAGCTGGGTGTGCTGAGCAAAAAGCGCGATTGGCAGGAGAGCCAGCCGGGTAGCCCCTTTACCGCCCAGAAACCGGTGCTAGACACCTTTATAAAGTCTTTACTCTTTGAGCTAACCCCAGCTCAACAAAGGGTACTTGATGAGCTACTGGCTGATTTGCAAAAACCACGACCAATGTCCCGATTATTGCAGGGGGAGGTAGGCAGTGGTAAGACGGTAGTAGCTACCGCCGCTTTGCTTATGGCGGCGGCCAATGGCTATCAAGGGGCATTTATGGCGCCGACTGAAATTCTGGCTGAGCAGCATTTTACTACCATCTGTCAGTTCCTATCCCGAGTCGGGCATCAGGAGGGGGAGGAGGACTACCTCCATAGTTACTCCGGGCTTTTGTCCCGTCCGCTTACTGTGGCGCTACTTATCGGTGACATTAAACAGGTCAGAAAGCAGAAGCTCCAGCAGCGGATTCTGGATGGAGATATAGATATTGTTATCGGAACCCATGCTCTGATTCAGAAGGGGGTGGAATACCACCGCCTGGGGTTAGCTGTGGTTGATGAGCAGCACCGGTTCGGGGTTACCCAGCGCTCAGCACTACGGCAGAAGGGGTTTAACCCCCACGTATTGGTAATGACGGCGACACCTATCCCGCGAACTCTAGCCCTGACCTTATACGGTGACCTTGATTTGTCGGTTATCGACCAGCTTCCTCCAGGGAGACAGGTGGTGAAGACGAAGTGGCTTAAACCGGGGCAGAGGGATAGCGGCTATGCCTTTCTGCGTCGTCAGGTGGCTGGTGGTCGTCAGGCATTTATTATCTGCCCCCTGGTTGAGGAGTCAGAGGCTATTCAAGCTAGGGCGGCTGTGGCTGAATATGAGCGTTTATCTCAAGAGGTCTTCCCTGACCTGAGGTTAGGCTTGCTTCACGGGCGTATGTCGTCGGTGGAGAAGGATAAGGTGATGCGGCGCTTTCGCTCCGGTGAGCTTGATATCCTGGTGTCAACCCCGGTGGTAGAGGTTGGCATAGATGTGCCTAACGCTACGGTAATGCTGATTGAGAGTGCCGACCGTTTTGGCCTGTCGCAACTGCACCAGTTCCGGGGCAGGGTGGGACGAGGACAGGAACAAAGCTACTGTATGCTGTTAGCTCTGAACCCTTCGGAGGTGGGTAGAGAGCGGCTTGATATTATAGAGAAGATTCAGGACGGCTTTGCTTTGGCTGAAGAGGACTTGAGACTGCGGGGTCCCGGCGAATTCTTTGGCACCAGGCAGAGCGGACTACCTGACCTGAAGATGGCTAAACTGTCTGATGTGGCTCTACTGGAGCTGGCGCGCAGTGAGGCAATAAGGCTTTTTGAAATAGACCCCTCTTTAGACAACCCCGAGCATCGCCTTTTAGCCAGAGAGCTAGCCCGGGTCTGGCCACAGAGCGCTGAATGGAGCTAGGTTGAAGAGGGTAACTAAGGTTATCCGGTTTCTCGGGATTTTGGCTCTGGGGGTAGATTATGTGGTTAAGACTACCCTGAATCTCCAGCCAAACCCAGGCTAACTAAATTTTAGAGGTGCGAAGATGAGCATATTTGATCCAATGTGGATGAAAACAAAGGTTATCGAGGGGATGATTGAGTCCTTGAAGGATAAGGATGAAGATCGTGATCTTCGGATTCAGTCTGCAATGACTCTTGGGGCGACTCTTGAGGTGAAAGGAGCAGATCAGGAAGTACTAGAAGCAAGAGCAGTAAAAGCTCTCACTGAAGCCTTAAAGGACGAAGATGAGAAACTTCGAGAGGCCGCGAGAAAAGCTTTAGAGATGATCAAGGCAAAGAAAAGCTGAAAATGATAAGTGACCAACAGCGTATAACACAGCTCTGACCAGCTTTGTGCTATAATTCGGGCATATGGGAGGCTAAGGCAGAATGACGAACAGATATGAAGCCGTTTATGATATAAGCGTCTGGCTTGGAGCTGAATCGTTTGATTATCCCGGCCACCCACCATTTTCCCGGGAGCCGATAGGGACAGCCAGGGGTAGGGGAGCCCTTGAGCTTTCCAAGTTAGTGATGAGTGCCCACGCCGGCACGCACATAGATTTTCCCGCCCATTTCATTCCCGGCGGGAAGCATATTGATGACTATCCCATTCAGAGGTTTATTCTTCCGGCGCAAGTTATAACTATTGAAGATAAGGAAGCGATTCGACCCTCCGAATTGGAAAACCTGGACCTTAAACCGGGCGATGCCCTGTTATTCAAGACGGATAACTCCATAAGCGGTCAATGCACCAGCGGAGTGTTTTCTAAAAGCTTCGTCTATATGTCGCCTGAAGCCGCCGACTTCTGTGTTGATAAAAAGGTAAGCCTGGTTGGAATTGACTATGGTTCAATTGACAGATACGACGCTCAGGACTTTCCGGCTCATCATAAGCTCCTGGGAAATGATATACTGATTTTGGAGAGCATCAATCTTAAAGAAGTCCCCCCGGGAAGATACACCCTGTTCTGTCTGCCTCTGAAAATCAAAGGGGCTGAAGGCTCTCCGGCACGTGCCATCCTAATACGTTAAGGCATTTCTCGGCAGTATGAGCGAGATAGAGAAGGCTGTTTCAAGCGCAGGGTTCTTAATGCTATAATTTAGTGAAATCTGGAGGTTACCGGTTAATTGATTGTCACTAAGCGAGCCAGAGAGATTCGAGAAATTATTTCTGATTTAGAATTATTAAAGCTTGACCCTAAATACAGAGAGGCGGCAGAGATTAATATTAGATTCTTTAAGGCAACTCGTTCTGTATTTAGCTTTATTCACTGGTTAATTTCTGTAGCCCCGAAGCTTAGAAAAATTCGAGAAAGCATACTTGAACTGGCTGATTTACCGTTAAAAAAATGGCAGAGGAAGACTCATGAAGGACTTATTAGATACCAGAGTAGTAGGTTCGGTAGGAGAATGGTTGCTGCTTTCATCAAAGAACTTTGTCAAATAATTCTAAAAATAAAAGAAATGAAAAATAACGATGAGCCTACTGTTGTCTTTGATTTGGGTTTTGGTGGTGGGGAACTAGGGCGCCAGGTTTTTAAGAAACTTCCAGATGTTTCACTGGTTTATGTAGGTATTGATATTTCTCCTGCCATTATGGAAACAGCTAGGCAGGCCTTCCAGCCTTTACATGAGAAAGGAGAGATTGTTTTCCAAGAACTCTCCATACTGAACGATGAGGTAGTAGATGCCCTTCGTCGAGAAGCTAGTGGTACCTCTAAGAAAGTGGTAGCCGTGTGGTGTGGAAATATCCTTGACCTGGATAAATATTTGTCAGCTGGGAAAATAGATATTATGTGGCATGCTAGAGTTCTTCATCATTTAACTTTGGCCGATAAGGCTCGTTTGGTAGATATATGCCGGCGATTATCTCCAATAACTGTTGAGATGGATGACCGTAACTGTTTTTGGTTCAAATTCTGGACAACACTTACTACCTGGCTAATCTATCCTGATGTTTTCTTGATGAATGGAGGTATTCTAAGCTGCCTCAGGGACCCGACTAAGGAGGAATTAACCGGGCATTTCAAATTGGTATTACCTTTTAGCTATGTTCGGTTAATCTTTGGACGGAATATCTGTTTTCAAGATGAGAAGTGGGAAACAGCAATGAAAACTTTGGTTAGGGGTTTCGCTTTTGGGGGCTAACTAAAGTTAAAGATAGCCCTTTTTACCTGTATAAAACTTCGGGTTTCCTTGTCTAGTATATGGCTAAGGGCGTTTGAGTTGTTGTCTGTTAAGCTTCCCTGAGCCAGTCTTGGGTATACTATCTACAAACTTAAATCTCTTGGGCAACTTAAAGTCAGCTAGGTTCTGGCGACAAAAATCGGCTATCTCCTCTGTGGTAACACTTTGCCCTTCTTTAAGGACTATAAAAGCCGTGGGCACCAGCCCACTGCATGCATCTCCAACCCCCACATAGGCGGCTTCAGCAATACCGGGATGCCTCAAAAGCACATCCTCAACCTCCCAGGGGGAAATTTTTAGCCCTGACGGGGTCACTATTATGAACGATTTCTTCTCCACATACTCAAGGTAACCATCTTCATCCATCCTGACCAGGTCTCCGGTGTAAAACCAGCCATCTTTAATGACCTGAGCCGTAAGGTCAGGCGCCTTATAGTATTCCTTCATCATCCAGGGAGCTTTGAACAGAGCCTCGCCTATCTCACCCACAGTCACTTCTGCACCACTGTCATCTACTATCTTAAGGTCACAAATTGGCTTGCCCACCGTCCCCAGTTTGTGTTCATCAATGGTACTCATAGAAACAACCGAAAGCTCCGAAAGACCATATGTCTCACAGAAGGTTAAGCCGAACTTATCCTCCAGCATCTTCATCAGGCGAGGAGATGTTTTCGCCCCAGCACTAGAGGCCACCCTCAATGAGCTAAGGTCATAGCCCTTGATGACCTCGTCCCGCAGCATAGCTAAAGCATTGTGCATTGCTGGGACTCCAAAAAGGATGCTGCCTCTTTCCTTCTCTATAGCCTCTAAAACAACTCTGGGGGTGAATTGAGGGATTATTACCACCGTGGCCCCTTTTATAATGGAACCAAACAGGACTTCGCTCAATCCCAAAAGGTAGAAGAAAGGAACAGTATCTATGACCACATCGTCTCTACCTCGCCCTACGCCCGCAGAAACTATGTTGGG
>JAUWIC010000037.1 GCA_030605575.1 Dehalococcoidia bacterium | reverse complement strand
ACTTTCTCCCAAAAGTCCTGATTGTCAAAGTTAGCCAGCAGCTTCTCCCCAATGTCTTTGGTATCAAGTTGTCTGGTTACTTTGCTGTAGGCTGCCTCTCTGGCTTCTTTGGCTCTGGCTTCATCAGCTTCAGTCGCCTCTTCGGCTAGGCTGATGTTAGCCACTAGCTCCTTACCTTTATCAGTAACCTCCTCAACTAAGAACTGGTCACCAATGTCGATAAGCATTAGGTCAACATTGGTTGAATCAGTCGGGCTACTGCCTCGTGAAGTACAGAAGCAGCTATCATAGGGATTAGTGCACCCCAGCCCGACTAGTATCGTGTTACTTCTTTTAGACAGATAGTAAGGGTCTTCGTATAGGTCCTTAAATGTCATATCCAGTATAGCCAGGGCTTTAGCATCACAGGGTCGAATACCAAAAATTAGCTGCTGGTGTCCGTCCGATGGTGGTAGTTCTATATGGTAGCCTTCCCTATCTTTCTGGAAGCTGAACATTTCTTCCACAGGAGGCAAGAAGTTAGCCTTGGGCGGTATTACTGTATTCCGATACCAGTCCATAAAACTGGTATCGGTGCCATCCCAACTAGCCAGCTTGGCCACTCCTGCGGCCAGCGAGGGCACCAATACCGCAAATTCCTGGCGCCACTGGTTGAGGAGTTGGGCTATATCCTTTTTGTTTACTGTTTTATTAGTCATCCCGGGTCTTTTTACCTGATGAAATCTTCAACGTCAGTAAGCTCATAGGCGGCGAGTAATGGCGGAGCCTCTTTATCCATTCCTGCCTGATAGTGAAACAGCTCATCTACTAGGTCATACATTTCTCGGGTCAGGCTTCTCAGTGGGATATTCACCGGGCACGCCCGCTCGCATTCACCGCAGTCGGTGCACCTTCCCGCCACATGGATATTTCTGACTACCTGAAACATCAGGCTATCCTGCCACCGTGGCACCGGTAGTATCCATTGTGGCTCAGACTCCTCAACAAAACATCGCTGGCAAAAGCAAGCCGGGCATACATTCCGGCAAGCATAGCACAGGATGCAGCGGTCAAATTCGCTGGCCCAGAACTGCCACCTCGGCTCCGGCGCCATCCCCTTTAGCTTGTCCAGCTTCTCCTGACTGGCTGCCTTATCACTAACCAGGGGACTGAACGCATCAAGCAGGACATCATATTCTTTAGGGGTGGGGAAGTCACAGCCAAGACAATTGTCAAAAAGGACTTCGGTGGCGGGGAATTCTCTCCCATTTCCGTCAACCGTTATCACCACTCTATCCCCCTCCCGGGTAATATCATCCAGCTCATCCCTATCCTTACCGGCTAATCGTTCCACTTTGCTCAGGTCAATGATTCCCGGGCAAGGGACACCCAGAATTACGACATCCTCTCTGGCTACTTGCTTGTCCTGTATCAGGCTGACAATGGAGCGACTATCACACCCTTTGGCGACAATACCAACCCGTCCTTTGACCTCGGTCAGGTATACACTGAGATTATTCACGATAAAGGGGTTAATTACCAAGCGGTCAATATCGGCTATATTGCTGGTGATTAATGGGGTAGTGGTAAATTTTAGACTGCCGGCTTCAAAGCCAATTATATAGTCAACCCTGCCTTGCTTGAGCAGGGCTCTAGCCTCGCTTTGTAGTTTTTGTTCTATGTTCCCGTCTTTCATCGGCAAACAATTTGTTGGGTCCAACCTCCTTTAACCCTTCGGTCACCGCAGTAACTACCTCAGCGAATTTTCCCCCTTCAGAAGCTGAAACCCAACTGGCCTGAATCCGCTGGGGGTTAATACCTATATATTCGAGGAACTTCTTGGTGATAGCCATCCTCCTTCGGGCATAGTAATTCCCGGTTTGATAGTGACAATCACCAGGGTAGCAGCCCGAAACTAGCACACCATCAAAACCTAGGCGCAGAGCCTTAAGGATAAAGAGGGGGTCAACTCTTCCCGAGCACGGGACCATTATCACCCTTATGTTGGCAGGATACTTCTTGCGGCTGGTTCCGGCTAAATCAGCCCCGACATAGCTACACCACCTACATAGGAAACCGACTAATCTAGGCTCCCATTCTAAGTCTTGTTTCATCTAGTCCCCTCAGCGGTAAGGCAGGTAATTATATCATAGCTGGTAGAGCACCATCAAGGCTGGAAGCAGGGTAAGGGCGGCTACAATAATTGCCTTCATCCTACCTTCTGCTTTGCCATCCTTGATAAACATACAAAATAAGGGTTATTATTTTAATAAATAAAAAGGGGGCTAATTCAACTGGGAGAACAGAATCTGGATACTCTGGCTGAACGAGTAGCTCAGCTAATTGTGAATGCCAAAAGGGTGGTCGTCTTCACCGGGGCTGGGATTAGTACTGAATCGGGTATTCCTGATTTTCGCAGCCCGGGTGGAATCTGGGAGAGGTTTGACCCCGAGGACTTCACCTATCAGAGGCTTATGAAGAGCCCCGAATCCAGGAAAAAATGGTGGCGGGTATTTCAGGAAAGGGGGTTAACCACTGAGGCTGAGCCCAATCCAGCCCACCTGGCTATCGCTGAGCTGGATAGGCTGGGTAAGCTTGACTGTGTCATTACTCAAAATATAGACAGTCTCCACCAGAAGGCAGGGTTGCCCGATGACAAGGTGTTTGAACTCCATGGCAATATGCGGTGGGTAGTTTGTTTGAACTGTGGTAAGCGTTACCCGGTGGAGCAAATTAAAGCCAGGCTGGATGAGGGCGAGGAAATCCCGGATTGTGAGGCTTGCCACGGTATCCTGAAACCAAATATGGTCCTCTTTGGTGAGATGCTACCGGAGCCGGTGCTAAAGGAAGCAACCCACCGCTCGGAGAGGGCTGACCTATTTATCGTAATTGGCTCGACTTTGATTGTTTACCCTGCCGCCTATATGCCTGTCTATGCCCTTGATGCCGGAGCCAAATTAGTTATCGTCAATCTCAGCCCCACCCCTGTGGACAACCAAGCCACCGTCCTGATCAGGGCTAAGGCCGGGGAAGCCATGCCCAAAGTAATACAGCGGGTAAAGGAAAAGGTCAGAGCCGTTTAGCGCACACGGATGATAGCGACATAAACACCCAGAGCCACGGCTAACAGGTCAATAATCAAGCCCATGATGCCGAACTGCGCAAAATGGAGCCCCCAGGGGGGAAATATACTAATTAAGTAGCTTACTGCCACCGCCGTGCCGGCGATAATGGTTAAGCCCCGGCCGCGCTTACGGTTAACCGAAATGCTAATCAACTCACCAATGGCAAAACCAAAACCAGCCGCCAGCAAGAAATTAATGTAAAGTGAGGGTATCACCCCCCTAATTGCCCACCAAGCGACAGCGCAGGCAAAAGCCATACCTACTGCGGTGGCTATAGCTCGGATATAGTATTGGGTGGTAATGCGAAAGGTAGGCAGCTTATATAGCCGGGCACAATCGGGGCATCGGGCTCCGACTGGTGTCTGCACCAGGCACTTAGGGCATATCGGCGTACCACACTTACCACATCTCAGGTCAGTTTCAACATTAGGGTGATAGGTACATCTCATTTTATTTTAGTAGCTATTTTTACTCATCAGGAAGGGAGGGGTTGGCTAACTTCAGGGCACGCTGCTCAGCCAGAGCTATAAGGCGCTCCGCCGCCTCTATTGGCACATCACTACCACCAATCTTAGTCTCCGTGCCAGGGTCTAGACCATGGTAATCACTACCACCGGTAGTAATGAGATTGTGCCTATTGGCTAAGCTAACCAGCCGACTTACTTCGCTAGCAGTATAACCATTATAATAGGCTTCAATGCCTACCAGACCAACCGCCTTTAGCTCAATAACCATCGTCTCCGGGTCATTAATAGTCAGCGGGTGTGCCAGCACGGGTAATCCGTTAACCCGCTCTATTAGTTCCACCACCCGCATGGGAGTCATCTTTTGCCACTTAACATAGGCGGGGCCGTCCCGACCTAAATATTTAGTAAATGCCTCCTTAATTGAGGCGACATAACCCTTGTCCAACATAGCTTGAGCAGTATGAGGGCGACCGATAGAACCACCGCCAGCTATTTCCTGAACCTGCTGCCACTCAATGTGGATACCCAATTCCTTCAGTTTAGCAATCGTCCTTCGAGCCCGGTCTTGCCGAGAATTACGCATTTTGTCCAGTCTCACCTTCAGTTCGTGGTTGGTATAATCAATAAAGTAGCCCAGAACATGAACTTCACCCCGAGGGACATCAGTGCTAATTTCAATGCCGGGTATCACTCTCAGCCCGGGGAAATCCCTAGCCGTGGCTAAGGCGGGAGCAATGCCACCTACAGTGTCATGGTCGGTAAGGGCAATAATGGTTAACCCACGCTCGGCTGATTTGCGGACGACCTCCTCGGGGCTAAGTCGACCATCCGAGGCGGTGGAGTGTATATGGAGGTCTACCCCGGACACTATGGCTCCACCTCGTGATAGATTCGGTCGATGCTTATCGCCCGGCCACTGTTGTCATCTACCCTAACCACCACGGCGTTAAATATTGTTTTACCTTTACCCACCGATAAACGATGGGGCATCATAGTCAAAAAGCGGCGAAGTACCGCCTCGGCATCATCACCTATAACTGAATCAATAGGTCCAGTCATGCCAATATCGGTAACATAGGCGGTACCCTGAGGCAGTAACTGGGCATCAATGGTGCCCACGTGAGTATGAGTGCCGAGCACAGCACTGACTCGACCGTCTAGGTATCGCCCCATGGCCATTTTCTCCGATGTTGCCTCAGCATGGAAATCAACAATAATAACTGGTGGCTTGGGTTTAAGCTCGGCTAACAGTTTGTCCATAGCTCTAAAGGGGCAATCGAAATTACCGATAAAGGTTCTGCCCATTAAATTCACCACCATAGCCTGACCACTTAATAGATAGCCCCTACCGGGTACGCCCGGGGGATAATTTAATGGACGCAGAATAGGCATCTCACTATCAAGGTAGGGAATAATCTCCTTCTGTGCCCATATATGGTTACACGAGGTCAACACATCAACACCAGCATCAAATAGCGCCTTAGCTGTAGTTGAAGTTAGACCCAAACCGCCGGCAACATTCTCAGCGTTAGCAATAACCAAATCTAACCCATGTTGCTGACGAAGGCCCGGTAAAAGGGCGCCTACCGCCCTCCTGCCAGGCCTGCCAATTACATCACCAACCACTAGTACTAACACTAGCTCTTCCTACTTAGCATAGTCTATAGCTCTTGTCTCCCTGAGCACGGTAACCTTTATCTGCCCCGGATAGTTCAGGCTTTCCTCAATCTTCTTGACAATGTCCCGAGCCAGCCTCATAGCTCCCAAATCATCAATCTCTTCTGGCTTGACCAAGATACGGATTTCACGACCGGCTTGGATAGCATAGGACTTCTCCACTCCCTTGAAGCCACTGGCTATATCTTCGAGGTCCTTTAGCCGTTTCAGGTAGCTCTCCAACAACTCACGCCTGGCTCCGGGTCTGGCACTACTGATAGCATCAGCCGCTGAGATGATAAAGCCCCAAACGCCGACAGTATCAGTTTCACCATGGTGCTCAGCGACACCCTGAACCACCTCAGGGGATTTATCCCATTGCTTAACCAGGTCAGCCCCGATAGCGGCGTGACTGCCTTCTACCTCGCGGTCTACTGCCTTACCAATGTCATGAAGCAGCCCGGCTTTCTTAGCTATGGCAACATTGGCTTCTAGTCCGGCAGCAATCATACCCGCTAACTGGGCGACCTCAATACTATGGGCTAAGACATTCTGTCCATAGCTAGTGCGAAACTTGAGGCGACCAAGCAATCTAATTAACCCTGGGTGCAATCCGTGCACCCCCACTTCGTATGCTGCCTGCTCTCCAGCGCTATAGATAGTAGCATCT
>JAUWIC010000002.1 GCA_030605575.1 Dehalococcoidia bacterium | reverse complement strand
GCCAACGCCGCCAGCAAAGCCCAGGGCAGGAGCGGCAGCCACTGAGACCAGAACCCGTTGCATGACACCCCATATCACCGCCCCACTACCAGCTACGGCGACTCCGGCAGCCGCCAGCCCGGCAACAAAACCATGAGTTATGCTTACCGGCACGCCATAGTAGGTAGCGATACTGCCCCAGATAATAACCGCAGCTAAGCCAGCAATCACTGTCAGATATGATATTGCCTCCGGGGCTAAAATCCCCTTGCCAATGGTCCGGGCAACTGCGGTACCGGTGGCAGCACCAGCCATAGTAAAACAGGCAGCCAGTATTATGGCGTTTCGGGGGGAAAGGGCACGAGAGCCAATGGAAGCAGCTACGGAATTGGCAGCATCATTGAAACCATTAACCACACCAAAGCCGATGGCTAGAGCAATAATTAGGATAAGCAAGGGGGGAAAATCAGGCATGCTTGAGGGCTACCCCTTCAAGGACATTAGCCACATCCTCACACCTATCAGTCGCCTCCTCCATATGCCCATAAATCTCACGCCACTTAATAATGTGAGCAAAATCTGTAGAATCGTTAAAAAGCTCGCCCATTGCTGAGCGGAACGCCCTGTCCGCCATATTCTCTAACCGGTTAATCTCCACGCACCGCTGGAGAATATGCTTCAACTCTTTGGGCTGTCGCAACTGAGGCATTGCCCTCTCTATCTCAGCCGCTGCTTGGACTATGATATCGGCCAGCTCTCTAGCCCTCGGGGTAGAGCATTCTACTTTATAGATGAGCATAGCATCAGCCGCAGCATGAATAAAGTCGGTCACATCATCCATGGTATGCGCCAGTAGAGCTATATCCTCCCTATCAAACGGGGTGACAAAGGTACGATTTACCTGGGCTATAATCTGATGGGTAATAGTATCACCCTGGTGCTCAAGCTCGGTTATTTCACCAACTCTACCCTCAATATTTTTACCGCTATCCACCATCTCTTTTAGCCCTTGAGCCGCTTTCACCATATTCTGGGCACTCTGCTCAAAAAGCCCAAAAAAACTTTCCTCCCTGGGAATAAAAGGAAATCTAGGCACGACTAATCCTCCTTCGCCAGCCAAAAGTCATCCGTACCACTGGTAGCTTGAAATCAGGCAATAAAGAGAGTTTAATATACAACTTAGTTACATCGTGAGTTTAGACGAGGCACATGTAATTGTCAAGCCAAATATAAGCTATTGACAGCTGACAGGCAGGCGAGTAAAATCCCTCAATTATGGTAATAAATAAACTTGACCATCTCTTAAATTAGTGTCATTATAATGACATTTACTGAGCAAAACGATGGTAAAAAAAGAGCTTGTTGAGGAAGTACCCACCATTCGGCCGGGGGATAGGGTGCTACGGAGGCGAAGAAAGCCTCGGGGAATACTTTATGCCCTTTCTCAAAATATTTCAAAGTTGTTTAAGGGCAGGGCTAGTAAATAGCTGGGAATAAGGTAAATGTATATCATCATAGCTGGTGCTGGGGTAGTAGGTTTCCACATAGCCTCCTTGCTAGCCGAAGAGAAACATGAGGTAGCGGTAGTGGAACAATCTGAGGAGGCACTAGACAACGTCCGCAGCCAACTTGACGTCACCAGCATCCTCGGCAATGCGGCAACACCTAAAGTTCTGAGAGAGGCCGAAGCGCCTCGTGCCGATTTAATTATTGCTGTCACCAATAGCGATGAGACCAATATGATAACCTGCTTTATAGCTAAGGAGCTAGGGGCAAGCATGACGGTGGCCAGAGTCCGCAACCCTGAATATTCGGGTTACTTTATTGGCGCGGCTAAGTCTCTGACTGCCCCCCGGAAGGTAGTTAGACCCAAAACCTTTGGGGTAGACCTTTTCATCAACCCTGAGGTTGAAGCCGCCAAGGAAATAATAAGCATCCTGTCCAGCTTTTACCCTACCCCGGTGGAAAACTTCGCCGATGGTGTTGTTCAGATAAGGGAGTTTAGGGTGGAAAGAGAAACAATGGTGGATAAACCCTTAAGCGAGATTACTCTTCCCAAACCGTGTGTCATTGCCGCTATTCTCCGGGCTGGAGGGCTAATAACGCCAAGTGCTGATGAACTCATAAAACAAGACGACCACGTTTACCTAGTTGCCTCCCGGGAGTTTATGAATGAATTAGGCGAGATGTTTGCTCAGCCACAACGCCCAGCCAAGAGTGTGGTCATCCTCGGTGGAGGCCGTGTCGGGGTTCTAGCCGCCGAAGGCCTACAGGGGCATGGGATTTCAGTTAAAATCATTGAGAAGAATATAAATCGGTGCCAGGAGGTCGCCGCCAGGCTGGAACAAACGGCAGTAGTACAAGGCGATGGCACTGACCGTGATTTTCTTATTGAGCAAGGAGTGCCATTAGCCGATGCCTTTGTGGCTACCACCGAGAGTGATGAACTTAATATCCTCTCCGGATTATTAGCTAAGAATCTAGGGGTATCTAGAAATTTAATACTAATTACCAGGCCGGCAAATATTCCGCTAGCTGAGGCAGTCGGGGTTGATGTTGCTGCCTCGCTCCCCCTGCTTACCGCTCGTAAAATTGCTCGCTTTGTCCTCCATGGTGGGGCAGTTTCGGTAGCCTTGCTCGGGGGTAAACAGATACAAGCTATTGAATTTGTGGCTAGCCCAACGGCACATATTGCCCAACGAAAGATTGCCGAGGTAGGCTTACCCAAGGGAGCAATAGCCGGGGCTATCGTTCACAACAGCACTGTCGTTATTCCGGCAGATGACCACGTAGTACAACCAGGCGACCGGGTTATTATAATATCCCCGCTCTCAGTTACCCCAGCTGTGGAAAAGCTATTTATGTAAAAAGTAGATAATGAGAATAAAGGTTGTTCTCCACTACCTAGGACTGTTAATAACGGGTCTAGGATTTTCTATGCTCCTTCCCCTGGGTTGTAGCCTTTATTATAACGAGCCCGATTCCCCAGCCTTTGCCCTCTCAATAGGCATCAGCGTAGGTTCAGGGTTGCTACTTTGGCGCTTAACCCCGGGTGGCGAGGGGAGGTTAAGTCGGCGGGAAGCCATAATGCTAGTCGCCGGGGCTTGGGCATTAGCCTCAGCCTTTGGCGCCATCCCCTATGAACTGGCCGGAACCTTTCACAGCTACCTTAATAGCTATTTTGAGGCTATGTCAGGCTTTACTACCACCGGGGCTACAATGCTCACCTCCATTGAAAGCCAGCCCCACGGCATCCTGCTGTGGCGCAATCTCACCCAGTGGCTGGGGGGGATGGGGATAATAACCCTGTTTGTCGCTTTATTCCCCATATTCGGCATGGGGACAGCCCATCTGGTCGAAGCTGAGATGCCCGGACCTCAAACCGAAAGGCTAACTGCCCGTATCCGAGATACAGTGAAGTCATTATGGTTGCTGTATCTTGGCTTCTCAGCCGTAGAACTTATCTTGCTGTGGCAGGCAGGAGGGATGCCTGTATTTGATGCCCTGATAGTTACCTTCGGCACCATGCCTACCGGGGGCTTCACCGCCACCAGTTTGAGCATCGGTGCTTATAACAGCCTAGTCATTGAAGGTATTGTCATCGCCTTTATGACATTCGCTGGAATAAATTTTGGGCTGTATTACTTTCTCTTCTGGAGGCGCCAACCTAAGCGTCTCTTTAGTAACCCTGAATTTCGGCTCTATATCGGTCTCCTCACCGGGGCTTCTATTCTCATTGCCCTGAACCTAATGAATAGCATGGGGCTATCTATCGGAGACGCCTTCAGATATAGTGGCTTTCAAGCTGTGTCTATTATGACCACTACTGGCTTTAGCACTACCGATTTTAATCTTTGGCCAGCATTCGCCAAAGCGACTTTGCTTATATTGATGATAGTTGGGGCTTCCGCCGGTTCAACCGGGGGGGCATTAAAGGTTACCCGGTTTTTGGTGTTGATGAAGTATACCTACCGCCGAATATTGCTTGCCTTTAACCCGAGAGCAATCATCCCCTTAAGAGTGGGAGGCAACGTATTATCAGAAAAAATCATCTCCAGGATTATTGGTACCACTATTTTATATTTTATCATTCTTATCGTGAGTTTCCTGGTAATGAGTGCTCTGGGGCTAGACCACGTGACCGCCTTATCTTCTGTTTTTGCCACCTTGGGGAATGTCGGTCCCGGCTTAGGTTTAATCGGACCGGCGGCAAATTATGCCTTAATTCCCCCTCTGGGCAAGGTTGTGCTCATAGTATGCATGGTGGCTGGCCGCCTTGAGCTTTTAACCATATTCGCCCTCTTCGCCCCTTCGTTTTGGAGGTGGCGCTAACTAATAGAGGAAGAGTGTTGTTGACTTCTTGACAAGAAGAGTATAATATCGGTTACTCAATAACAAACGGAAATAGAAAGTAATGGAGTTTCACAAAATTCTGGTGCCGGTAATTGGTAGCCAAGCCGATGAAGAGACAATTAAGCTTGCCTGCAGGCTGGCTAGGCAGGATAAGAGCGAAGTCCGTGCCATTTATATCATTACTATGACACGCGACCTACCGCTAGATGCCGAGAGTGAAGCCGAGATTCAGAAAGCCGAAGACACTCTAAACCATATTGAGACTGTGGCCGAACAGGAAAACTACAGGATAGATACTGATGTGCTTCAAGCCCGAGAAGCGGGACCGACTATTGTTGATGAAGCAGTAGAACGAGAGGTTGACCTAATCTTGATAGGTGTTGTCTATAAGCGGCGCTTTGGCGAGTTCAGCCTGGGTGAAGTGGCGCCTTATGTGCTAAAAAATGCCCCCTGCCGCGTTATATTATATCATCAATACAGTGATGAGTCTGCCGTATGAAAGTAGTTATTATGGGTTGCGGACGAGTAGGAGCTCAACTAGCTGGATTGCTAGATACTGATGGGCATTCAGTTACTATCCTGGATACCGATGCCTACAGTTTCCGAAGGCTACCATCTACCTTCAGTGGCACAGCTCTGGTTGGCAACGGCCTCAATGAAGAAGTACTTAAAAAGGCAGGCATAGAGGAAGCTGACGCCTTTGTCGCCCTAACCCAGGGGGACAATCGCAATGTTATGGCATCTCAAATCGCCAAGCATATTTTCAATGTGCCCCGGGTAGTCTGCCGGATTTATGACCCTTTGCGCCAGGAATTATATAGCACCTTAGGAGTAGAAGCCTTTAGCCCAACCACAATATTTGCCCAGATGTTAAGAGAAAAGCTAGAGAGCTGAGGGGAAAATATGTACATCATAATTGTTGGTGGCGGTAGGTTAGGTTACTATCTAACCAAAGCCCTGCTGGACGAAGGTCACGAAGTACTTATCGTGGAAAAGAACCCCACCTTTTGCCAAATTATCAACGATGAGCTGGGTAGTGTTTGTGTCCGTGGTGATGGTTGCGAGGCAGCCACTTTGGCTGATATAGGTACTGCCCGGGCTGATATGTTCATTGCGGTAACCGGTGACGACGAAGATAATCTAGTTGCTTGCCAGGTAGCCAAGCATAAATTTAATGTCCCCCGTACTACAGCCCGGGTGAGAAACCCGCAAAATGAAACCATTTTCAAGAAACTAGGCATTGATGTTACCGTAAGTAGCACTAACATTATCCTGGAAAGTATAAAAGAGGAGGTGCCCACGCACCCCCTGACACATTTATTAACCATTAGAGACCAGGGGCTGGAGATTGTAGAAGTAAAAATCCCACCCGACGCCACCACGATAGGTAAACCAGTAAAGGAGCTCTCCTTACCACCGGGAAGCAGACTGGCGCTAATTATTCCCAAGGAACGCAAACCGCGCCTGCCCACATCGGATACTATTCTTCGCGACGGAGACCGGGTAATAGCTGTTACCACTCCCGAGTCGGAAGAAGCACTACGAGCTGTCCTGAGAGGTGCTTAAACCTCTCTTAATAAACAAATTCTCTACTAAGCATCTAACATTAGGGCTAACATCACAGGAGGCTTCCGATGACGATAAGCGGGTTTAGCAAGTACTGGACACTACTTATTATTCTCCTGATAGCGGCGATTACTGTCGGTGGGATAGCAGTCTGGTCACGATATAGCGGCAGCCAGCCGATTGAGATTTCTGCCTCTAAACCCTCCAGTCAGGAGCAACCAGACAAGATTTATATCGGTGGTGCTGTCAATAACCCCGGCTTCTACCCCTTAAAGGCCGGGGATAGCATAGCGACTCTTATTCAAGCTGCCGGAGGTACCAGCACCAGTGCCGACCTCAGCGGGCCTAAACTTTACATTTCCGAAGTAGGAGAAGTTGCCGAAGTAGGAGAAGAAGAGGAGCCACAAAAAATCAACCTTAATCGAGCCGAAGTCTGGCTGCTAGAGGCTCTGCCTGGAATTGGTGAAACCAAGGCTAAAGCCATTGTAGACTATCGTCACCAAAATGGACCCTTCCCGAATATCAACGAGCTAATTAAGGTAGAAGGCATCGGAACTGCTACCTACCAACAGATTAAAGACCTGATTACTGTAGCCGACTAATACCCAAGGATGGAGGGTAGTGCCACTTATCTACCTAAGCTGTGCCTGGGTGGCTGGTATCTTTTTGGGGGCAAAATTTAGTCTACCTTTAGCCCTCATCCTCACCAGCCTTATCCCCCTCCCCCTACTTTTCTTCTTCCGTCAACACCGGAAAGTAATAATCTTAATCAGTCTATGCCTTGTTGTCCTCTTTAGCGGCGCCTTCCGCTTTCAGTCAAGCCAGCCCACGGTTAACGAGAATTACCTCCAGTTCTATAACGCCCGAGAAACTGTAGCCATCAAGGGGATGGTCAATGCCGACCCCGAGGTTAGAGATAAAACTACCCACCTCAACCTGTCAGCCACGGCAATAAAATTGGATGAAGACTGGCACGAGGTATCAGGAACGGCTCTACTATTTGTGTCCCGATACCCTACCTATAAGTATGGCGATGTGCTCGTGGTAACCGGGAGACTGGAGACACCTCCCAAGCTTAATGACTTTGATTATAAAGGCTATCTAGCCCACCAGGGAATTTACTCCACTATGACCTACCCCGGAATAGAAACCTTGGAGACAGGGAAGGGCTTTAAACCGCTAGAGGCGGTCTACTCACTAAGAAACCGCCTATCTCAAAGTCTGGTTAAAGTTTTACCCGAGCCCCAGGCATCACTAGCCCAGGGTATTGTTTTAGGCATTCGGGGCAATATTCCTTCGTCAGTCAAAGCCGACTTCGCCGGCACCGGCACCGCCCACCTATTAGCTATCTCCGGTCTCCACCTCAGCATCCTGGCTGGTATCCTGATTAGCGCCGGTATATGGCTCTTTGGCCGGAGGCATTACATCTATATCTGGCTGGCACTGGGCATAATCTGGCTTTATGCCGTAATCACCGGCCTGCACCCGCCAGTAGTTCGCGGGGCGATTATGGCCAGCCTATTTTTGACGGCTGAGCTTTTAGGCCGACAGCGTAGCGCCATTACCTGCCTTGCTTTTGCCGCAACCATAATGGTGGGCATCAGTCCCCAAATCCTATGGAGCGCTTCCTTCCAGATGAGCTTTATGGCTATGGCTGGCCTAATCTTCCTTGCCCCCCATTTCCAGGCTATGGGCAGGAGAGCGGTCAAGGCTACCCTGGGCGAAGATAGACCAGCAGTACCCATAGCCAATTTTACTACCGACAGCTTCAGCGTAGCCCTGGGGGCAATTATAGGCGTATGGCCGCTGGTTGCCTACTACTTCGGCATTATTTCATTTGTTGGCCCGCCAGCCACCTTCCTTACCCTGCCAGCGTTACCCGGCATTATTATCACCGGAGCTTTAGCTGGTGGCCTGGGGCTTATTGCCCCACCCGTGGCCCAGGTTATAGGCTGGCTAGCCTGGCTTTTACTGTCCTACCTGCTGGCGGTGGTTAAAGCTCTGGCGGCTTTCCCGGCATCATTCTTAGAGGTAACTTACTTTAACCCTGGTATAGTCTGGGCTTATTATTCGACGCTGGGTCTAGCCCTCGGGCTTACTAGTCGCCGTCGGCAAGCCAGCACCTTAACCACCAAATCCCTGACCTTAGCCAGGTCAGGTATAAATAAAGTGACCGACCTTGTCGCCAAATTGCCCAAGAAGTGGGTTATCCCATCCCTGCTGGCGGCGGTTATTCTGGTATCGGTGGCGGCAGCCACTATGCCCGATAACAATCTTCATATAAGCTTCCTTGACGTCGGACAGGGAGATGCCATTCTTATTCACAAAGGCAACCAGCAGGTTCTGGTTGACGGCGGTCCCAGCCCACAGGCGATAACCCTGGAACTGAGCCAAAAAATGCCCTTCTGGGACAGGACTATTGAGATGGTAGTATTAACCCACCCCAGCGCCGACCACGTTACCGGTCTGGTAGAGATTCTAAACAGATACCAGGTAAAACAGGTGCTCTACCCCGATTTGGACTTCAGGTCTAACATATATGATAAGTGGCTCGGGTTAGTTAAGGCAAAGAATATTAAATATACCCTGGCTCAAGCGGGACAAGAGATTGATTTAGGCGATGGGGTAGTAATAGAGGTGCTCAATCCCCCGATAACTCCTCTGTCTGACACCGAGTCCGATATAGACAATAATGGCGTGGTACTGCGGATAACTATGGGCGAGGTGAGCTTTCTCCTTACCGCCGATATAATGTGGGAAGCCGAATTTGAGCTTATTACCCACCGAGCCAGCCTAAATAGCACCGGGCTCAAGGTCGCCCATCACGGCTCTGATACCTCCACCACCCCTGAATTCCTGGCGGTGGTCAACCCCCGGGTAGCCGTTATCTCGGTGGGCGAAGATAACCCCTTTGGTCACCCCAGCGATGAGGTTATGGCCCGACTTGAAGAAAAACTAGGCTCAGAAAACATATACCGCACCGATGAAAATGGAACAATTGAATTCATCACCGATGAGGAGAGGCTGTGGGTGAGGGTGGAGAAATAATGTATTGACAGTCGGCAGGCGATAGGCTAATATTTGACAAGATGGTCGGAATGAGCAACCCATTATTGACCCAGAGTAATCTTAAACTATAGGAGAGCATAAAATGGCATTATCAGAGGAAGAAAAGAAGAAGATTTATGAGGAGGAGAAGGCGCGGCTTGAAGCCGAGAAAAAGAGCGCGGCGAAAAAACCGGCAGCCGAAGGCGGTTCAACCACCAAGCTACCGCTAAATAAGGCCGGATTCCTATGCTACGTCGGCTTCTGGGTAACCGGCATCATCTTCCTCATTATAGAGAGGAAGAATAAGTTAGTCCGCTTCCACGCCATGCAGTCGTTAGTCGTCTTTGGTATTCTTAATATTATCTGGGGTGTGGCTATGCGCTGGGCGGCTTGGGGATTCTGGGGAGGTTGGGGAGGTTTCTACGCCGGTCGAGGTTTATATCCCGGTCTCTGGCTTGCCGGCACCGTTGTTTTCGGGATTTTCTTCGCCATCTGGTGGATACTGTGGGCAGTCTTGATGTACCGGACTTATCACGGTCGGCTATACAAGGTTCCCATGGGGTTGGGTAATTTCGCCGAGAGAATGATAGCCAGGTTAGATGCCAGCAAGTAAAATGAGGGATAACCCCTGAAACTCTAAACCAAAGCTATCAAATAACTTGAAGAGTAAAATCTGATTGAACCCTAAAGTCGTGCTACCATTTTTGTTTATTGCCTACCTTCCAAAATTGGTCATGTCGGCTTTAGGGTTCGCATTTAGGACGCCGATAGGCTATTTCTTGTCCGTCTCCACAGACAGGCATACCGCTCTCTATCAGACATAGTAAGCCATCTTAGGCGAAACAAAATCTTCTTCATGCAGTTAGCTATTACCGCGCACATAATATTAACACCTCTTCTAGCATCTATAAGTTATAACGCCAAGCACCGTAAAAGGTTAGGACAAAGGGCTTAGACTTGTATTACTATGAAAGGACGGTATAATGGCGGGATGAGTATGAATAATGCGGTAAATAAAAGGACTGTTTTACTTATCGCGGCATTAAGCCCTTTCCTGGCTACCTTTATGGCTTCTTCCATTAACATCGCCCTTCCCTCAATTGGCCGTGAATTTCAAATGAATGCCGTTTTACTAGGCTGGGTGGCTACGGCATATATCTTAGCCTCGGCAACATGTCTTCTCCCCTTTGGTCGGCTAGCCGATATATATGGCAGGAAAAGGATTCTTACCTGTGGCATATTTATTTTCACCATTGCTTCAGCCATCTTGACCTTTGTCCCCTCAGCCACGGTACTGATTGCCTTACGGGTGGTGCAGGGAATCGGGGGCGCCATGATATTCACCACGGCAATAGCCATGCTAACCTCGGTGTTCCCTGTTGGGGAGAGGGGTAAAGCCTTAGGCATAAATGCTGCGGCCACATATTTAGGGCTTTCCCTGGGTCCGGTTCTAGGCGGACTATTAACCCAGCACTTTGGCTGGAGAAGCATATTCCTGGTCACTGGGCTTCTGGGAGCGACCATAATCGGTCTTATTTTGGGAAAACTAAAGGGGGAGTGGGCTGAGGCGAGGGGGGAAAAGTTCGACCTCACTGGCTCGGTAATCTACAGCCTCGCCCTTACCGGGATAATATACGGTTTTTCCCTGCTCCCGGCAATGTTGGGGATATGGCTAATTATTATGGGTGCCTCAGGGATTTTTGCCTTTGTTAAGCGAGAACTGGGGGCGGAGAGTCCTATTCTGGACATAAATCTGTTCAGGAAGAATAGAGTCTTCGCCTTCTCCAATCTAGCCGTGTTTCTCAATTACAGCGCCGCCTTTGCCGTGACTTTCCTGATAAGCCTATACCTGCAGTATATAAAGGGGCTTAGCCCCCAAAGCGCCGGCTTAATTCTAGCCGCCATGCCCGCAGTGCAAGCCAGTTTTTCACCAGTTGCCGGCAGGCTTTCCGACCGAATTGAACCGCGAATACTTGTCTCAGTAGGCATGGGGCTAATCACAGTAGGACTTTCTCTCTTTATCTCTCTCAATGAAAACACAGGTTTGGGGTATATCATTGCCAGTCTAATCCTCATCGGTCTCGGCTTTGGCTTTTTCACATCCCCCAACACCAATGCCATTATGAGTTCGGTCAAACAAAGATTTTACGGAGTAGCCTCGGCCACGCTGGCAACAATGCGACAGATTGGAATGAGTTTCAGTATGGGAATCACTATGCTGCTATTCGCCATTTACATCGGGAGGGTCGAAATCACACCCGAACACTACCCGCTGTTTTTAAGTAGCACCAAAATAGCCTTCATCATTTTTACCGCCCTTTGTTCCGCAGGCATATTTGCCTCACTGGCAAGGGGTAAGACACGATGAAAAATAATACTAACCTTTTCACTATAACCAGCGTTATAGTATAATGAATAATACAATATATAAGGGGGGCTACCTATGAAAAGGTTATTAATAGCGGTAGCTATACTAGTCATTTGCCCGCTGGTGCTTACTTCCTGTGCCGGTGGGGGACCAGCCGGAGTAACGCCCGATATGACAATGCCAGGGATGCCACCACCACAGATAGAGATGCCACCGGTAGCACCACCGGCAGCACCACCAATGCCGGAGGAGGCCTATAAGGAATCTGGGGCTGGAGTCCTGCCGTCAACAGCCGAAGAGCGGATGATAGTCCGCAACGGGGATATATCGCTGGTGGTAGAGGATGTAACTGATGCCCGGGATGAGATATCCCAACTGGCGGTAAGACTTGGTGGCTGGGTAGTATCATCCCAGATTTCAGGCGAGGAAGAGGAGATGAGAGGGTGGATTTCTATTCGGGTACCTGATGAGACATTTGACCAGGCTTTTGCTGAACTCAGAGGACTGGCAGTGAGGGTAACCTCAGAAAGCACCAGCACTACGGATATAACCGAGGAGTATATCGACCTGCAATCCAGGTTAAAGAACGCCGAGGCAACCGAGAGCCAATATCTAGCCCTTCTGGAAAAAGCTGAGGAAATAGAGGACATCCTTAGAATCTACGAAGTACTGTCTTGGCAACGCTATGAGATAGAACAAATCAAGGGTCGGATACAATATCTGGAACGAACCTCAGCCATGAGCTTAATTTCAATAGACCTCAAGCCGGTAGCTACCGCTGCGCCGCTGGTTCGTCCCGGCTGGAGCGCCAGAGAAGTAGCCAAGTCGGCTGTTCGTGGACTTACAGCCTTCGGTCAAGGACTGGGAACAATGGCTATCGGGGCAGCAATCTTCAGCCCAATTTGGGGAACTATACTTGGTGTTCTCTACTGGCGTCGCCGCCGAAAGAGGAAAAAGGCTTAGCCCTTCAACTACGTAGCAGCCGCTTCAGCGACTCTTCCTGGCTCAAACCATCAACAGCTACAATCTTATTGCGGCTAGTGTAACCCTTGGTGATAGTTAGAGCCCCCTGGCTAACGCCCAAGAGCTGACTAAGAAAAGCCAGCAACTCACGGTTAGCTTTACCTTTAACTGGTGGCGCCGATATCTTTACCCGCAATACCCCCTCCGCCAGGCCTACCACCTCATTCCTGATGGCATTGGGGTAAACCCGCAGTAAAATTTTGGCTTCACTCCCCAAAATGGACAAAATAAAGGCTGCTAATTAATAGAGCCAACGCACAAAAACTATTCCTCGCCTCGACCGCGACAAACGGCAAAAGCGATAGAGGACAAAAGTAAAACTCCACTCACCGTAAACCAGAAGTTCCAGGTAATCCCGGCAGCCACTACCGGTATCACTCCACCTGCAGTGAGACCGCCTACCACTGCCGCCGCCCCACCCAGAGCACCAAATACTATAGCTGCTGTTCTCATTAATACCAACCTCCTTTTTATTGGCTAAGCAGCTCGGGGCATGCTTTAGCTTTATTTTGCTCTGTAATTCCTATATAATTTGACTACAGGCGAATAATAACACGAAGTTGGCAAATAGTCCATACCTTTGCCTGAAAAAAATAGCCTGTTCCTTTAAGCGAGAAGGATTTATCTAAAATCATGACCAGCCTAGAGCAAGAGGTAGGAAATTTACTTCGCCAGCAAGGGCTAACCCTGGGAGTGGTTGAATCAGCCACCGGCGGGCTAATATCCCACCTGATAACCAACGTCCCCGATAGCTCAGACTACTATAAAGGGGCGATTACCGCTTATAGCAATGAGGTCAAGATTAAACTAGTCGGAGTAAAACAGGACACCCTCAACAAATATGGTGCCGTTAGTTACCAGGTGGCTGAGGAGATGGCACAGGGCGGCAGAAAAATATTAGCCGCCGATATATGTTTAGCCGATACCGGCATTGCCGGACCCGGTGGGGCTACGCCGGGAAAACCAGTGGGGCTATTCTACATTGGCCTATCCCATAAAGACGGAACCCTTAGTCGGAAACATAACTTCCCGGGAAACCGAGAGCAAAACAAGCTATCCACTGCCGAGGCCGCCTTAGGCTGGTTAAAACAATACCTGACAAGCCCAAAATAGGCTAGATAATAAAAGGGGTTTTTAAGAGGAGCGAAGTCCCTCTTTTATATTATCTCCCCCTCATGATAGGAATATATATATCCATATCTTGGAGAGGGGGACAAAGGGGGAGAGGTAGATAAACAATTTCAAAGCAAACTTAATTGTCAATCTCACTATGCAATGCTATACTTTGATAGGCTATTAATCAGTAAGAAGGGAGATTGGGGATGAAAAGGGCTGACGGTCGGGCTTATGATGAGCTACGACCGATACGAATAACACCTGGATACCAGAGTTTTGCCGAAGGCTCGGCACTGATAGAATTAGGCAAGACCCGGGTGCTGTGCTCGGTAAGCGTTGAAGACAGGGTGCCTGGCTTCCTTAAAGGCGGGGGTAGTGGCTGGGTTACCGCTGAATATGCCATGCTACCCCGCTCCACCGTTACCCGCACTCCACGTGATTCATCACTGGGTAGGGTTGCCGGTAGAAACCAGGAAATACAGCGCCTCATCGGGCGCTCGCTACGAGCCGTAACTGACCTCACGGCACTAGGTGAAAGAACCCTAATTATAGATTGCGACGTGATTCAGGCTGATGGCGGCACCAGAACTGCTGCCATTACTGGTTCCTATGTAGCCTTATATCAAGCGTTACAAAACCTGGCCAGTATAGGCATAATATCATCCATACCTCTGAATACGGCGGTGGCTGCCACCAGCGTCGGCATCGTGCACAGCTACATGATGCTAGACCTGTGCTACGATGAAGACTACAGTGCCGAAGTTGACTTCAATGTGGTAATGACCGGTAAGGGTAACTTTGTTGAACTTCAGGGCACAGCTGAAGGCAAGCCCTTCACCAAGGAGACCATTGACTCCTTACTATCCCTGGCAGAAAAGGGCATCAAGCAACTATTCGACGCCCAACAAGCTGCCCTGGAAGCAGCCAAAATAAGATGAGAAATCCCAAATTACAAGTCTAAAGGAGAAAAAATGAAATCAAAGCTAATCCTAGTCTGTGTCATGGTTGCCATCTCACTGTGCCTGTCGGCTTGTTTACCAGCCTCAAAGCAGGTATCGGTAGAGGTTTCCTGTGATGACTTTATGAGGCAAAATCATATTAGCCAGGAAGCGGAAGTTGCTGTTGATGGTTCACTGACAGTAACTTTGTGCTCTAACCCGTCAACCGGCTTCCAGTGGGTAGAGTCGGCAGAAATCAGCGACCAAACTGTATTACAGCAGACCGACCATAGATTCGTGTCTCCCGGAGACCAGGAACTTATCGGAGCTCCGGGTCAACAAGTATGGACCTTCAAGGCACTAAAGAAAGGCACCAGCACCATATCTATGGAATACAGCCGAGCGTGGGAAGGTGGTGAGAAGGGGGAATGGACTTTTAACTTGACCGTTACTGTTAAATAAGGGTGCCACTTAAGGTCTTACTTGTCCGCTACCGAAGATAATCCACTTATAACTGGTTAGCTCCTTTACCCCCAACGGACCCCGGGCGTGCAGCTTCTGGGTGCTAATACCAACTTCAGCCCCCAGCCCGAACTGACCGCCATCGGTGAACCGGGTGCTGGCATTAACATAGACACAAGCCGCATCTACCTCATTGAGGAAACGCATCGCTGCCTGATATTCCTCGGTAACAATAGCCTCAGAATGCCCCGAGCCATAGCGTTCAATATGCTCCAGTGCCTCATCCAGAGAATTGACCACTTTTATCGCTGCCACCAGCGATAGATACTCCTTGCCCCAGTCCTCATCGGTAGCCGGAACCAGCTTTAGAGAAGGATTTGACTTAAGGATAGACAACGCCCGCTCGTCGCAGTGCATCTCTACCCCAGCCTTCGCCCACTCAGCCGCCACCAGAGGCAAATAGCGCTCGGCAACATCAACATGAACCAGCAGGCTATCCAGAGCATTGCAAACGGTGGGTCGCTGCACCTTGGCATTAAAGGCTATCGCCACCGCTTTATTTATATCAGCGCTCTTGTCGACATAGGTATGGCAGACACCAACCCCACCGCTAACCACAGGCATAGTGGCGTTTTGGGTAACAAATTTTATCAGCTCGGCTCCACCCCGGGGGATAATCAGGTCAATGGTGCTACTCATCTTGAGCAGGTAATTGATTAGGGCTCGGTCGGTATTCTCGACGAACTGCACCGCTCCCTCGGGCACTCCAGCTCTGGTAGCCGCCTCCTGAACTACGCCGGCTAAAGCACTATTGGAATTTATCGCCTCCTTACCCC
>JAUWIC010000076.1 GCA_030605575.1 Dehalococcoidia bacterium | reverse complement strand
ATGAGCGTGATATTGATAGTGTCCTGGCTGGGGTATCGGGTAAGAGTGAGCTCAAATCAGTATTATCCAGGCTGGAATCCAGGCAGCAGGCACTTATCTTCGGTCACGCTGTGCCCATGCCAGTAGTTATCAGAACAAGGGATTATGGCTCTGCCGAGTCCTACAAGGAGTTTATGCCTAGCCGAGAGACTGAGATTAGGAAACAAGCAGAAAAGGATATTGAGGAGCTGTGGGAATAAAGAGGGCATTCTACGAGGTCAACAAGCTGCCCAACATGCTCTTCCTAAAATAAAAAGGCAATTACAAGCCTAAGATTTCTAGCTCCCCATTAAATACCTCAACCTTCCTCTTAAAAACCCTACACCAGGTTTTGACGCCGAAATACCCGTGTGTTATAATAATTGCAAATGATAAGCATTAGCGATAAGAATAATGGTTGCCAAAAAACAAACACTGAAAATTGACCGCAAGGTATTAAGCTCAGCCGGACTGAGGATGACCAATCAGCGGGCTTTAATCCTGGATATTATTCGCCATAGACACCTAGATGCTGACGAAGTCTATCGCCAAGCCCGAGACAAGCAACCTCGCCTTAGCTTATCCACTGTTTATCGAACCCTGCGGAGGCTCAAGGAACTAGATTTAGTTGACGAACTTCATTTCGGTGAGGCTCACCATCACTACGAGGTGAAACCACCTGCCGAGCATCACCACCTGGTTTGTCTTGGCTGCGGTAAAATCGTGGAGTTTGAGTGTTCGCTATGTCCACAGATGAAGAAAGAAATAGCCCACAGGAAGGGCTTTGAGGTTGCCAGGGTAGAGGTTCAGATGACCGGCTATTGCTCTAAGTGCCGCCAGGGCAGGGAGTAATTCTCGGATGCTGAGCTCAAATAAGATACATTTAATAAAGGTGATTTAGATAATGGTACTAGCTCAACTTAAAACTGGGGAAAAGGTCAGGATTGTTGCCATCAGTGGTGGGCGAGGTTTGAGACAAAAGCTGCTGTTGAGGGGTTTGGTTGAAGGTAAAGTGGCCAGGGTCATATCCAATTATGGACCAATGACAGTTGAGGTTGATAGAAACATCATTGCCATTGGCCGTGGCATGGCACGAAGAATAGAAGTAGAGAGGTACTGATAAATGGAAAGGAAACTATCCGAAATGAAGTATGAAGAGGAAGGCGTGATTAAGAGGATTGACCCAAGTTTAAGGCAGCAAATAACCGGTATGGGCATCAGAGAGGGTAAGGAAATTAAGATGATGACCAAGCAGCCGATAAAAGGTCCGGTGGTGGTGACTGTAGATAGAAGTAATACCTCTATTGGCTTAGGCCTGGCCGATAAAATCGTAGTGGAGGTGGCAAAATAAACAACAAGGTACTGCTGATGGGTCAGGCCAATGTTGGCAAATCGGTGTTTTTCAACCGTCTGGCAGGAGCCAGGGTTGCCGAATCAAATTACCCGGGAACGACGGTTGATTATGCCAAAGGACGAATGCTGTTTGAGGGCAGATATGTCGAGCTTATAGATGTCCCGGGCACCTTCTCCTTACAGCCCAAGGATAGAGCTGAAGAGGTGGCAGTGAAGATGCTCGAGGAGGAGAAGGAAGCCCTGGTTATATGCGTTATTGATGCCTCCAAAGTAGAGCGCGGTCTTTATCTAACCCTGGAAATTATTGAGAGGGGCTACCCGGTCATTGTGGCGCTAAATATGTGGGATGTAGCCAAGGGGGGAAATATAAAGATAGAGGCTAAGAAATTAGAGCAAATTCTAGGGGTGCCGGTAGTAGCTACGGTAGCGATAAGGGGGGAAGGGTTTAAGGAACTGGTGTCAAGAATGGGAGAGGCAAAGCCGGTTGACATCGAGAAAGTCATTGAAAATGTGAAAGGTAGCAAAGCTGGAACTCACCGTTGACCAAAGATGGGACCTAGTCGATAGGATAACCAAAGAAACCGTCGAGATTGGCGTCTATGAGCCTACTTTAAGGGATGCCATTGCTGATATCACCGTTAGACCGCTAACCGGCATACCTTTTGCCATTGCTGTTATCTACGGCTTCTGGAAGTTCTTCGGTACATCTGCCGGATTTTTTACCGACGGCTTTCTGGTCAAGATATTTGATGTCCATTACTTGCCCTGGATTCAGAGTGTTTTCCCAGGAAAAGGGACTTGGCTTTATTTTATTTTTGTCGGCGACCCGGCCGCCGAGACCTGCTTTGAATCCTTCGGCGTGCTTACCAGCGGGCTCTTTTTGCCCATAGGCGTAGTCCTGCCGGCGATAATAGCCTTTTACCTGGTGCTTTCATTCCTGGAAGACGTCGGGTATTTGCCCCGGCTAGCCGTCCTTATTGATGGGCTATTACACCGGATTGGACTTCATGGCTATGCCATTGTGCCTACCATCCTCTCCTTAGGCTGCAATGTTCCCGGGTGTATAGCCTGCCGACCACTGGAGACCAGAAAACAACGGTTCATGATGATGGCATTGTTAGGGGTATTTATCCCCTGTGCCGCCCAAATTGGAATGATGCAGGCGTTGATTCCAGAGATGATAGGCTTTGTTTTTCTAGGGCTGGTTATAGGCTACTTCAGCCTTGGTTTCATCCTTAACCGGATTTGGCCCGGGGAATCGCCCGAGATTCTAATGGATATTCCACCATATCAAAGACCAACCTGGGGGAATATATGGCGAAAGATCTGGTCAAGGACATCACATTTCGCCCGCGTTGCCGTCCCCTTTTTCCTCGTAGGTTGTGTCATTATTACTGTTTTGTATCTAAGCGGAGGTATGGACTGGTTGGGCAACGCATTGTCTCCAGTGCTGAGCGGAGCGTTTGGCTTGCCTCAGGAAACAGCAGCCCCCCTGGTAGCAGGCTTCCTGAGGAAAGACCTGGCCATAGGACTGCTGGGTGGTATTGAGCTGACCGGCTGGCAGATGTTCACCTCGGTGGTTTTGCTCTCTATTTACTTCCCCTGTCTGGCCACATTTTCCCTAATAATAAAAGAGGAGAATTGGAAGGAAATTCTGGCAACCCTGGGCATTCTTTTCACCACCGTCTTTATTTACGGAGGCGTGCTCCGTCTAATAGGAATGGGATTAGGGGTAACATAAATGGATAAAAAATCAAGGCTTGGAAGTTTATATGTTGCTATCTTTGGGGCTATCGTATTAGGTTTTGGCATATTAGAGTTAGTAGTAATTGGAACGACCGGGAGGCAAGGGGTTGGTTGGGGACCGCTAGTAATATCGGGGATGTGGCTGTGGTGGACAGGGATTATTTTGGTTACCGCTGGCATAATGTATCTGTCCAGTACTACCAACTTTATGGATATCCACCAACTGGCAAAGTCAGTGGTGGCCAGCATAATGATATGGATTGTCGCCGGGATGGCAATATTTAATAAGGTAGCCAGTTCCATCCCCGGAGAAGAAACCTGGGTTAACTCACCACGGGATTTTTTAGCCGGCTGTGCTCCACCCTACACGCCGGCAATATATCTACTGCCCCTGTCACTGGTAATAATCTACTTTATCCGCCAAAGACACCGAGCATCCTGAGCCCCATATAGAACATTACCCCCACAAATACATACCTTAATTGCTTGGCTGGAAGCCGGTGAGCGGTTATCGCCCCAACCTGCGCCATACCAACACTAGTGGCTGCCAATAGAGACCACGATAGCAAGTTAACGTAGCCTATAGAATAGGGCGGCAGATTGGGAACACCCAGACCGTTTACAATATAACCGATAATGCCGCCAACGTTGGCAATCATGACAAAAGCCAGGGATGTAGCCACCGCCTTATGCATTTTGAACTTAAGCACCAGCACCATTACCGGAACCATTAACACGCCACCGCCAATACCAATCATGGTAGTGACAATGTTTATTGGGATTGCCCAGGCTACCCATAGCCAGGGCTTATCCTTGGGCTCCTCCTCAACCTGTACCGGTGTCCTGATGAGCATCCTGACCCCAACAGCCAGGGCTACAACGCCAAAGGCTATCTTTAGCCCTGCCCCGGGGAGATGGGTAGCCAGAGTAGCTCCGACAAAACCGCCGGCTAGACCAGAGCAACCCATAATAATAGCTACTCGCCACCATACTGCCCCCATTCTATGATGTCGCCAGGTGCCACTGGCAGCGGTGGGTAAAATTGCCAGCAAACTTGTACCAAAAGCCAGCTTTATCGCCATATCTGTCGGCACACCCATAGCGGTAAATATCCAGTACTGGACCGGGGTCATAATGAAACCACCACCCACCCCCAGAAAACCGCTGGCGAAGCCAGTACCTATGCCGGTTGCCAACAAAATAATGATATGAGCTATTGTCATCTGGCTTATTCCCTATCTATATAACCACCAGGGTAAATTGCGCCTGAGACCTTTTACTGCTATAATATTTCGGATAAACGGGGCTGTAGCTCAGCTGGGAGAGCGCCTCCTTTGCACGGAGGAGGTCAGGGGTTCGAGTCCCCTCAGCTCCACATTGTACCAAGAATATTACTCATGCCCATCTCTCCTTTGTTATTTATACCACGTATCATAGCACTACTGAAAGATGAGCCCAGCTCCTTTGACTTTCGCCTCATATTTGATACTACCCATGCCAGAGGGGTAATATAGTTGGGACTTAGTAAAAGGAGTAAAACACAATGAGAGATATTGAGGCTAAGGAGGTAACCAGGACGGTATCTCGCCTTTTCCAGGAAGCTGGCTATCATCTGCCTCAGGATGTGCTAGACTGTCTCAGGCAGGCACGAGAGGTAGAAGAATCGCCGGTTGGGTGTAAGGTGCTGGATAGAATACTGGAAAATGCTGACATCTCGGCTAAGGGGGAAATCCCGCTATGCCAGGATACGGGAACTGCCGTGGTCTTTTTAGAGCTGGGGCAGGATGTCCACATAGTCGGCGGCGACCTCTACTCGGCAATAAACGAAGGAGTGCGCCAGGGGTACAATGAGGGTTATCTGCGCAAGTCTATGGTGAGCCAGCCATTTTCTGCCAGAACCAATACCACAGATAATACCCCGGCTATCATTTATACCGATATTGTCCCCGGTGATAGGCTTAAAATTATCGCCAAGCCCAAGGGCGGTGGTGCCGAGAATATGTCTCGCCTGGCTATGCTATCTCCGGCTAAGGGTCGCCAAGGGGTCATAGACTTTGTCGTCAATGCCGTTGATGAGGCAGGTGGTAATCCCTGCCCCCCGGTTATAATTGGTGCCGGCATAGGCGGAACGGTAGAAAAGGCTTTCCTGCTGGCTAAGAGAGCATTATTACGCAAAGTAGGCGAGCCCAACCCGGATGCCGAGGTCGCCGAGCTGGAAAAGGAAATCCTCAAGCGAGTCAATAATCTGGGTATCGGACCAATGGGATATGGCGGCCGAGTTACCGCTCTAGCCGTTCATATTGAGGTCTTACCCGCCCATATCGCCAGCCTGCCGGTAGCGGTTAACCTGCAATGCTGGTGTGCCCGACACCAGGAAGCCATACTTTAAGACAATAAATTAACTCGTAATCTCTTTCAGGAAGGGGCTAAGAAGGATGTTTTTGACCAAGGAAGAGGAAGGGATGCTTAATGGAGAACACGGGCCGGGTATAAAAAGGTCAATGGAGCTACTGGTAAAGCTCGGTGAGGCATTTGATGCCGAAAGGATGATTATGGCGCAGAGTGCCCATATCCATTGTGCTATGTCGCTTGACCTACTCTCGGAGCTAACCGAAGGCGCTACTCAGTGCCGGGTAATCACCACTACCCACCCTAATGCTTACCCCGATGTACTTGACCCTACAGGCTGTAAGCGAATAGGTCTCCCCGAGAATTACGATATCTATGAGTTTATCCATGGGGGACCCTGGCGCCAAATAGAAGATATATTCAAGAGGCTGGGCTATCTCCTCACCTATACCTGCGTTCCCTTTTTAGTCGGCAATTTACCCAGGATGGGGGATGTGATTTCCTGGGGCGGTACCTCAGGGGCGGTTACTGCCACCTCAATGTTTGGCGCTTGTGGAAGTCGCGATAGCGTGCCAGCCAATGTGGCCACCAGCGTCACCGGCAGAGCTCCCTACATTGGCATGGCAGTTAAGCAGAACCGGTATGCTCAGGTTTTGGTTGAACTAGACGGACTTGATGTAGCCAATTTCACCAACGCCGACTACGGCGCTCTAGGTTACTATATTGGTGGCAAAACAGGGAGTAAGAATATGGTTATTAACGGTCTGCCCAAGACCCTTACCCTGGAACAATTTAGATATCTGGTCTCACCAATGCCGGTTTCGGGAGCGACCAACATATGCCATGTGGCCGGGGTTACCCCTGAGGCTCGAACCTTAGATGAGGCTCTGGGTGGCGGCAAACCCGAAGAGGTAATAACTGCAGGCAGAGACCAGATAAAAGAAGCAGTGAGTAAGTTAACTACCGCCCGCAGTGATAAGGTTGACCTGGTTAAACTCGGTTGCCCCCATTGCTCAATTATTGAACTCAGGAATATTGCCTCACTTTTGACCGGGAAGAAAGTCCAGCCTAATGTCCGGTTGTTGGTGGCTACCGCCAAGCAAATATATGTTCTGGCTGAAGTAATGGAATATGTGGATATTATTAAACAAGCCGGGGGCGTTTTCACCAATACTTGCCTCGGCTCACAGGACCCGTTTAACTTTATCGGTCCCAAGTTGGGGGTAGAGACGGTGGCTACCAACTCAGCCAGGAGTGCTCATTATTCCGCCAGAACCAGCGGGGGTAAAATCAAACTTCTCTATGGCAGTGTGAAGCAATGTATAGATTCAGCCATAACCGGGAAATGGAGGACTACTTAGATGAAGCTCAAAGGACACAAAATAAACGGCGGTAGAGTTGAGGGTGAGGCAATAGTATGTAACGACGCCTTCTCATTTTTGGGCGATTTCGACCCACTCACTGGTAACTGCCTTATAAAAACCCCTGAACTTGAGGGGAAAAGCATGATTGATAAGATACTGGTATGTCCCACTGGAAAGGGCTCATCACGCGGCCCCCTAAATACCTATCGGGCAATGAAACTCAACAAAAGCCCCAAGGCAATAGTCTGTATCGAGGCTGAACCTGTGCTGGCGGCGGCGGCGATGGTGGCTAATATGCCTATGGTGGATAGACTGGACAAAAACCCGCTGGAGGTGATTAAAACCGGGGACTGGGTAAAGGTTGACGGTGACAATGGGATAGTTGAAGTAACTTGAGACTAGTCCAGGCTCTACCAGGCAATAGACCAAGGCTACAAAAACTGTTAAAATCAGACAGAAAGGAGAATGAAAAATGATTTATCAGATTATGCTCCCGGGAAAAGTCCGTTTTGGTGTGGGTTCTCTGGATACCATCGGGGATGAGGCTAACAAGCTAGCAGCTAAGCATGCTCTTATTGTTACCGACCCCGGAGTTTATCAGGCCGGCATAGCCGACTCGGTAAAGGAACGATTGTCTAAGGCTGAGCTTTCAGTGGATATTTTCTCTGAAGCCGAGCCGGAACCCACGTTCCCCAGGCTAAATGCGGCGGCTGAGCAGTTCGGCAAAGAAGGTTACGACCTCCTGGTGGGCGTTGGTGGTGGCTCAAGCATGGATACCGCCAAGGGACTCTCAGTCCTGTTAGCTCATGGAGGCAAGGGACAGGACTATGGCGGTGTTGATAAGGTTCCTGGACCCGGTATCCCTATTTTCACACTACCGACAACAGCCGGAACGGGGAGTGAGGTGACCAACATTGCCATCTTCGGTGACCCGTCGAAAGGACGTAAATTAGGCCTAGTAAGCCGTCACCTATTAGCCCGATTGGCTCTTGTTGACCCCACCCTTACCTACGGGTGTCCGTCCAAGGTGACCGCAGCCTCGGGAATAGATGCCCTTATCCACGCTATTGAATGCTATACCGGCACCAAAGCCAACACCTTTAGTGATGCTCTGGCTCTTGAGGCGATGCGACTTATTGCTGGTAGCCTTAGGACTGCGGTCAAAAATGGCTCGGATAAGGAAGCACGTAACCGTATGTCGGAAGGAGCCCTCATGGCGGGGATAGCCTTCGGCAACTCTGGTGTCGCCGCTGTTCATGCCCTGGCTTATCCCCTCGGTTCTCGCTTTCACGTGCCCCACGGCGTAGCCAATGGACTCTTATTAGCCTATGTTACCGAGTGTAACTTACCGGCTAACCTGCCTAAATATGCCACCGTGGCCCAGATGCTGGGGGTGAAGACGCAGGGGCTCTCCCTTCAGGAAGCAGCCGAAAAGGGGGTAGAGGCAATGAAGGCTCTGGCTAAGGATATTGGTATTCCCCTCCATCTGCGGGAGCTGGGAGTACCCAGGGAAGCTCTGGAGGAGATGGCGGTAACGACTATGGAGGTGACCCGGCTGTTAGCTAATAACCCCAAGGAACTCACCCTGGATGACGTTAGGCGCATCTGGCAAAATGCCTGGTAGGATAGTAAGATAATGCCGATGCTACCCCCAATAAAATATGCCTATCAGTGAGCAATGGGCTCAGGTGATTAATGAATAAACAATTTGACTATCAATGAAGAAGGAGGACCAAATGGCAAAGGTAAAAGTTGGAGTTGTGGGGTACGGGTGTATCGGCCAACGATTGGCTGACGGAGTTGCTGTACAGGAAGATATGGAGTTGGTGGGCGTGGTTGATGCCGCCCCTACCCTGACGGTGAGAGCTCTACATGAAAGAGGGATGCCTTATAAACTCTTCTGTGCTATTCCCGATAAAAGAGCCGACATAGAAAGCGCCGGCATTCCAGTTTCCGGGACGATGGATGACCTCTTGAAAGAAATTGATGTTGTCCTGGATGCTACGCCGGCGGGGATTGGCGAGAAGAACAAAGTAGCGTACATCAAGCATGACAAAAAAGCCATATTCCAGGCAGGCGAGCGGAATGAAGTCGCCGACGTGTTCTTCCACGGTTACGCCAACTATGAAAAGGGTATCGGGCAGAGATTCCTCAAACTGACTTCCTGCAACACTACTGGCTTCGTAAGAGCCGTAGATTGTGTGGACCGGATAGTCGGGGTGGAAAAGGTAGTCGTTACCATTGTCCGCCGTGTCGCCGACCCCGGGGATACCCACCGCGGGTTGGTCGACCTGCTCATGGTAGACCCTATCCCCAGCCACCAGGCACGTGATTTGATGCTGATTATGCCTCATGTGAAAGCCACCGGGATTCTGGTTCACACTCCGGTGACCCACGGGCATATTATCACCCTGGTAATTACTCCGAAAAAGGAAATATCCAAGGAAGAAGCACTTAAGGCCTTCAATGAACACCCGCGCATCCGCGTGGTCAGAATTGCCGACGGTTTTAACTCAAATACTTCCTTATTCCAGTATGCCAGATTCTTGCTTAACCCCAGAGGTGATATGTATGAAATTGCTGTTTTTGAGGAGACGGTTGGTCTTAGCGGCAAAGACATTGTCTTTGCCATAAATATTCCTCAAGAATCAGTAACTATCCCGGAAACTATTGATGGAGTGAGAGCCTGTATGGAGATGCAGACAGACCGATTAGAAGCGGTAGCTCTAACCAACAAGTATTTGGGAATGAGGTGAGGTAATCCAATGGCAAAGCGGGACTACTTGACGCTGGATGATTTTGACTACCGGGGTAAGACAGTACTGCTAAGGGTAGATATTAATTCGCCTATTGACCATAAGACCCAGAAGATTTCCAATGAGAATAGAATCATTCAGAGCCTCCCCACCATTAGAGAGCTGGTAAACAAAGGGGCCAAGATAGTAATAATAGCCCACCAGGGAGACACTCTGGATTATCACAACCTTGTTTCCTTACCAGAGCATGCCGAAAGGCTTTCTCAAAAGCTGGGGCAGGAGGTCCAGTTTATTGATGATATCGCCGGCCCCGCGGCTCGAGAGAAAATCAAGAACCTTAAAGCGGGGGAAATCCTGTTACTGGATAACCTTCGTTTTCTGACGGAAGAAGTATCCACCTTTGAGGATGCCGTAAAACTTACCCCTGAAGAGATGGTGCCCACTTATCTGGTAAAAAATTTAGCTCCATTGGCTGATTATTACGTCAATGATGCCTTTGCTGCGGCACACCGTAACTCGCCAAGTATGGTGGCTTTCCAGGAGCTGCTCCCCTCAGCCGCGGGAATACTTTACGATAAGGAAGTAACGGCTCTTAACCCGGTGCTGGAGAACCCCAGGCGCCCCTGTGTGTTCTTGTT
>JAUWIC010000010.1 GCA_030605575.1 Dehalococcoidia bacterium | reverse complement strand
CAGTTAGTGATGCAATCAGAAATGCTATTGGTAATAATCGTTTAAGTATTTTCACTTATGTCCCTCCGACGCCGCGTATCCAAGCTGTGATAGCGGGTTCCCTGAAAAATCAAAGATTTTTTAGGGTGCATTAAGGGGGTGAGGTTAATAAACAACCTCCTTAAGAGAAGCTGAGGAGATTTGTTGCTAAAATTTTAGATAAAGGAGCTGAAAAAATGCCAGCACAGATTATTAGCGGTACCGAGATTGCCAAACAAATTCGTGAGGAGCTGAAACAGGAGATTGCCGAACTTAAACAGAAGCATAATCTCATACCCGGATTAGCCACCATCCTGGTGGGTGAGGACCCCGCCTCCCAGGTCTATGTTGGGGCCAAGGAAAAGACCTCCTTAGCCCTGGGCATATATTCACAAAGGCATGACCTGCCGGCTGATACCAGCCAAGAGGAACTGCTGGCGCTAATTGATAAATTAAATAGAGACCCTAAGATTCACGGGATTCTAGTCCAACTGCCCCTGCCCAAGCATATCAATGAGACCAGGGTTCTTTATGCCCTCGACCCCAAAAAGGATGTTGATGGCTTTCACCCGGTGAATGTGGGCAAATTGATGATTGGCGAGCCCGATTATTTACCCTGCACCCCTCATGGAATCCAACAGCTTCTAATCAAGTCTGGGGTTAACCTTGAAGGGGCAGAGGTGGTGATTGTGGGTAGAAGCAACATCGTGGGCAAACCTCTAGCCAATATCCTCCTCCAGAAGAAAGAGGGGGCTAATGCTACCGTTACGGTGTGTCATACCCGGACTCGAGATATTTCCGCTCACACCAAGAGAGCTGATATACTAATTGTGGCCGCAGGCAAACCCAAGGCAATCACCGCTGATATGGTCAAGAAGGGGGTGGTGGTGATTGATGTCGGCGTTAATCGGGTAGGAAAAACTGCGGAAGGTAAGGCTATCCTAGTCGGCGATGTTGACTTTGATGCGGTTAAGGAGAAGGCTAAAGCCATTACCCCAGTGCCTGGTGGCGTTGGCCCTATGACCATAACCATGCTGATGCTAAATACAGTACGGGCGGCAAAACTGGCTGCCGGACTAGCCTAGAAGGGGGGAAGGATGGAATATAAGATTGAGAAAAAGAGCGCTCCCGGCCGGGACGAGGTAGAAGTACTGGGGGCAACCTATGAAGAGGGTAAGCCTGAGGGCGAGGAGCTGGGAAAATGGAGACAGAAGCTAAGGGACAGAAACGAGAAACTCAAATACTTGCAAACCGGTGAGAGGTATTGGTACGGAAAAGATTGGTATGGCAGTGAAAAGAGGAAGAATCCGGCTTAAGTAAGGAGGGTGAGGAATGGCATTTGAAATCCCTAAAACACAATATAGCGGCAAAATCAGAGAGATAACACTGGGTAATGGTGATAAAGCTGTAACCGTGGGCGGGGAGACATCCTACCCCTTCTACTTATTTGAAGGTGAGATGCCCCACCAACCCACGATAGCCATGGAGGTCTGGGACTGTCCCCCTGAGGAGTGGGCTGAAGCTGCCCTGGAGCCCTTCGCCGGGGTAACCGATGACCCGGTGGCCTGGGCCAAGAAATGTATAAATGACTATGGGGCGGAGATGATTGCCCTGCAACTAGTCAGCACCGACCCCAATGGGCTTGACCACGGAGCTGATGAAGCCGCCGAGGTGGTCAAGAAGGTAGCCGAGGCTATTGATGTTCCCTTAATCGTTTGGGGTACGGCTAATCATGAGAAGGATACCGAGGTACTAAGAAAAGTGGCTGAGGTCTGTCAGGGGAAAAACCTGATTATCGGGCCGGTTGAGGAAGGAGACCATAAAAGGATTGGCGCCTCAGCTATTGGTTATCGCCATACGGTGGCGGCGTCAACGCCTATAGACATAAACCTGGCCAAGCAGCTTAACATCCTGTTGGGCAATCTTGGGGTTCCTGATGAGTTGATTGTGATGGACCCTACCGTTAGTGGCATAGGCTATGGTATTGAGTATTGTTATTCGGTAATGGAGAGGATGAGGATGGCAGGGTTAACCCAGGAGGATGAAAGGCTCCAGTTCCCCATTATCTGCAATATAGCTAAAGAGGTGTGGAAGACCAAGGAAATACATCTTGCCGATGGTGAGTTCAATATGGGAAATGCCAAAAAGAGGGGCATCTTAATGGAAGCCATATCGGCTATGGTTTTGCTCCTGGCTGGGGGTGATGTGGTAATTATGAGACACCCAGAGGCAATAAAGCTGGTCCGAGAGATGCTAGCTGAACTGACAGCTTCAAAATAATAAAGATTAGAAGGTGGAAAGCAAAATGGCAGAAGCAGAAACGAAGAGCATTGATAACGCCAGTATCAAGATGATTGACAAGGCAGCTAGCGACGGAGTTAATACTGCCTTTGATAGAGCCGAAACCAAGAAACCTTGTCCCATAGGGGTTGAAGGCAGTTGCTGTAAGCACTGTGGGATGGGACCATGCCGGGTGCCGCCTCCCAAAGGTAGACAGGAAACGCCAGAGGAAAAGCAGAAGCGAAGGGGTGTCTGTGGCGCCACTGCTGAGACCATTGCCGCCCGTAATTTCATCAGGATGATAGCCGGCGGGGCGGCGGCTCACTCCGACCACGGCCGAGGAGTGGCTGAGGTTTTCCTAGCCGTAGCTAAGGGTGAAGCCCCAGGCTATGAGATTAAGGATGAGCAGAAGCTGCTGCAACTGGCTCTGGACTGGGGTGTAGACATTGGCGACCGCAGTAATCAGGAAATAGCTATTAATATTGGTGAAATAGCTCTGGCTGAGTTCGGAAAACAGGAGGGTCAAGTCCTATTCCTAAACAGGGCACCACTAAAGCGTCAAGAACTATGGAGGCGAGAGGGAGCGGCTCCCCGGGGCATAGATAGAGAGATTGTGGAGATAATGCACCGAACCCATATCGGTGTTGACCAGGATTACCGAAACCTGCTCCGCCAGGGGGTCAGGGCATCCATAGCCGATGGCTGGGGGGGCAGTATGATTGCCACTGAACTACAGGATATTATCTTCGGCACCCCGGCACCAGTTTTGGGCAGGATAAATCTGGGGGTGCTCAGCCGGGACGAGGTAAATCTTATCATTCATGGTCACGAGCCACTGCTTTCCGAGATGGTTGTAGTCGCTGCTCAAGACCCGGAGATGATAGCCCTGGCTAAATCTAAGGGGGCTAACGGGATAAATATCGCCGGCATGTGTTGCACCGCCAATGAGATATTGATGCGCCACGGCATACCTCTAGCCGGGAATTTCCTGCAGCAGGAGCTAGCCATAGTTACCGGGGCAGTAGAGGCTATGGTGGTAGATGTTCAATGTATTATGCAATCCTTGACCGCTGTAGCTGAGTGCTATCATACCAAGATTATCACCACCTCACCCAAGGCTAAAATCCCGGGTGCTATTCACATCCAGTTTGACGAGCACAATGCTATGGAGTCGGCTAGAGCTATAGTCAAAACTGCCATCGAGAATTTCCCCAATAGAGGGAGCAATATTGATATCCCTAAGGAGCAAACTGACCTAGTCGCTGGCTTCAGCCACGAAACCATTAATTACTTACTGGGCGGCATTTATCGGGCTTCCTATCGACCGCTAAATGATAATATCATCAATGGCCGAATTAGAGGAGTAGCCGGTGTTGTTGGCTGCAATAATGCCCGGGTTAAGCATAATGAGGCTCATACCACTATGGTTAAGGAACTAATAAAGAATGATGTATTGGTGCTTCAAACCGGATGCAGTGCTATTGCCAGTGCTGAAGCTGGGCTGATGACACCTGAGGCGGCATCAAAATACGCCGGTGAGGGGCTGGCTTCAGTATGCGAGGCAGTAGGCATCCCCCCGGTATTACACTTAGGTTCCTGTGTCGATAACAGCCGCATCCTGATAGCAGCTACGGCTATGGTAAAAGAGGGTGGCTTAGGCGACGACATTAGTGAACTGCCGGTGGCTGGCGCTGCTCCCGAGTGGATGAGTGAGAAGGCAATCTCCATCGGTCAATACTTTGTTGGCTCAGGGGTATTTACCGTATTCGGCGTCAACTGGCCTACCCTGGACAGTGAGGAAGTAAGCAAATACCTATTTGAGGACTTCGAGGCTATATACGGTGGAATGTGGGCTTTTGAGCCCGACCCGATTAAAGCCGCCCACCTCATGATTGACCATATTGACAAGAAGCGCCAAGCCCTAGGCATAGACAAGGCTAGAGAAAGGGTACTCTTTGATATGGCGATGAGACGGGAGCTGGAAGGGGCTTAAGCGCCAAAGTGGAAAGATTGGAGGGACATAAAATATGTCTAAGATAATCGCCTCAGCAGCTATTAGAGGGGCTCACAAAATTGTCGACCGAGCCGAGAAGAAATGGCAGGAGGCAATGGATAGATGGGGGGCCAATGAACCGGTAGGCTTCCCCAACACCGCCTATTATCTCCCGGTAATTTACGGGATTTTAGGCATTCCGGTGGAAAAAATAGGTGATATGGAGCAGGTTCTAAAGAAGTGTAAATCACTCCTGCCACCCCCGGTGCGGGAGAGCTGCCCTCTGCCCTATTTGGCACCAGCCCTTGATGCCGGGATGGCAACCTTCTTTGCCGAGGAAATCATCGAAGCCATAAGATATCTGGAAGCGCCTGAGTTTTATACTAAGCAAGAAGATGTCACCGACAACAATATTTGGTTAGGTGCTGCTGATGATGTAATCCTGAGAAAGAGGGGGATTGAATTTGTTGACGGTACTGCCCCCGGCTTTGCTGCCATTCTTGGTGCTGCGCCTAATCCACAGATAGCCAAGGAGATCGCTCAGGAACTCCAGGAGAAGAACCTTTACATCTTTATGGCCGCAGAGCATAACGGAAAAAGATTCTCCGAACAGCTAATTGAGGCCGGGGTACAGATTGGCTGGCCCACCCGTCTGGTCTCCTTCGGTCCTGATATTACCGCTGCGGTGTTCGCCATCGGCTTCGCCATCAGGGTGAGCTTTTCCTTTGGAGGCATTGGCCCTGGAGAGTACAGAAAACACCTAATCTATAATAAGGACCGCACCTTTGCCTTCGCCATGCCTCTAGGTTATGTCACCGATGAGTGGTATGCCAACGCTGCTGGAGCAATCAATTTCGGATTCCCAACTATTGCCGACACCCCAATACCTGAAGTCCTGCCTACCGGCATCTGCACTTATGAACATGTGGTCTCCAACGTTCCTCACGACAAAATAGTCGCCAAAGCCATAGAGGTGAGAGGACTGAAGGTTAGTGTAAGTGAGATACCGATTCCAACTGGCCATGGCCCGGCTTTTGAGGGCGAGAGGATACGAAAAGGGCAGTGGTATTTGGAGTGTGGCGGTGGGTTTACCCCTATGGTTGAGTGGGTTACCACCAAGGAGATGGATGAGGTAGAGGATGGGAGGATTAAGGTGATTGGCCCTGAGATAACCGATATAGAGCCTGAGTCCAGGCTGCCATTAGCCATAACCGTTGAGGTCGCCGGAAGGGAGATGCAGCCCGACTATGAGCCTATCCTGGAGCGGCAAATTCACCATCTGACAAACTACGTTCAAGGCTGCTTTCACAATGGACAAAGGGATATTGGCTGGCTGAGAGTTTCCAAGGAGCTTTATGACAAGGGCTTCAAACTATACCATATCGGCGCTATGCTTCATGCCGCCCTGCACCAGAATTTTGGCCGGATTTTTGACAAACTGCAGGTAACGCTCTATACCGAGGAGGATAAGGTAGTAGAGCTACGTGCCAAGGCAAGAGAGGTATATAGGGCTAGAGATATCCGGATTGAAGGGATGACCGATGAAACTACCGATATGTTCTACTCATGCACCCTGTGTCAGTCCTTTGCCCCCAGCCATGTTTGTATTATTAGCCCGGAGAGAACTGGGCTTTGCGGTTCCTATAACTGGATGGATTGTAAGGCGGCTTATGAGATTACCCCGACCGGGACTAATCAGCCAGTGCCTAAGGGAGAGGTTCTTGACCCCAAGCTCGGGCAGTTTAAAGGTTGTAACGAGTTTCTATTTAAAGCGTCTCGCGGAAAATTGGACCACTACAACTTCTACAGCATAATACATGACCCTATGACCACCTGTGGCTGCTGTGAGTGTATCGCCGCTGTTCTTCCCCTATGTAACGGAGTAATGACGGTAAATCGGGAATTTACCGAAATGACCCCCTGCGGGATGAAGTTCACCACTCTGGCAGGGACAGTCGGCGGTGGACTGAGTACTCCCGGTTTTGTTGGTCATGGAAAGTACAATATCTGCCAGAGGAAGTTCATTACTGGTGATGGTGGTCTACTAAGAATGGTCTGGATGCCCAAGATACTAAAGGAGGAGATTGCTGACCGGCTTAAAGCTAGAGCCATAGAGGTTGGCGTGCCTGACCTCCCGGATATGATTGCCGATGAGACGGTGGGTACCACTGAGGAGGAGATTCTCCCCTTCCTAGAGGAGAAAGGACACCCAGCCCTCACTATGGAGCCAATAATGTAGAGGCTGTTTAGTTGTCATTGCGAGGCACGAGGTGCC
>JAUWIC010000019.1 GCA_030605575.1 Dehalococcoidia bacterium | reverse complement strand
CAACTGGCTACTGTTGATTCCTTCATCCAGGATGTCCACTTTTCCCTGGACATCACCCCGTGGAAAGAGCTGGGGTGGAAAGCACTAGCCATCAACCTGAGTGACATTGCGGCTATGGGTGGCGCGCCCAGATATGCCCTGATATCGCTAGCCCTACCTGACCATACTGAGGTAGATGACGTTACCGCCCTCTACCAGGGGATGATTGAGCTGGCGCAGCAATTTGGAGTAGCCATAGTTGGTGGCGATACCAGCAGCGCGCCACTGGTGGCTATTAACATTACTATTTTGGGTAGTGCCAGAAGTGAGAATAATATCCTCACCCGCTCAGGAGCCCAAGCCGGTGACAGGGTAGCGGTTACCGGTTATTTAGGGGCGGCTACCGCCGGCTGGGAGATGCTTACCAAAGAGCTTCAATTTGACCCCGAAGCCACCGCTGGTTTAAAACGGGCTTTCCTGCACCCTTACCCCCGAATAGCCGAAGGGCAACTACTGGTAGACCAGGGGGTGAAGACAGCGATAGATATTAGCGATGGGCTGATTTCAGACCTGAACCACATATGTAAAGCCAGCCAGGTTGGCGCCCGAATAGAAGTTGACCACGTGCCCATTGAGCCTGCAGTCAAGGCTAACTTCGGTGATAGAGCCCTTGAGCTGGCGCTATCGGGGGGAGAGGACTACGAGCTTTTGTTTACCGCAAATACCGAGGTCATTGATAAAATAAAAGCCACCGCCTCCTGCCCAATAACTATAATTGGTGAAATCGTAGCTGATAAGACAGGCAAGATAACCCTGGTTGACCGCCAAGGAAATCCGTTTAGCCTCAGTAAAGGAGGCTGGGAGCACTTTACTTCAAGATGAAACTAAGCCACCTTGATTTAATCAGCCATAGTCCAGAAGAAACCCAGAAGCTCGGCATCTGTATCGGTGAGCTAGCCCTGCCCGGTGATATCTTCCTCCTCGTCGGCATACTGGGAACAGGCAAGACCTGCCTCACCCAGGGTATTGCCCGAGGGCTAAATATCAAAGAATATGCCCTCAGCCCTTCCTTTGTTATAATGAGAGAACTTTACGGCAGGTTGCCTCTATATCATATGGACCTGTTTCGGCTAGACCATATAGAAGAAATTGAGGAATTAGGCCTGGACGACTATCTATATGGTAAAGGTGTTTGCGTCGTAGAATGGGCAGAAAAGGGGTTAACTGTATTACCAACCGAGCACCTGCTGGTTCAAATAGACTTTGTTTCCGATACTGAGCGCAGCTTTCGACTCAAACCCAGAGGCAAACGCTACCTGGAATTACTAACCCAACTGAAACCACTCGCCCTTAACTCACCGAAAGGGCTGGAATAAAACTGATGCAACTGGCGATAGATACTTCAACCAATACCGCTAGCCTGGCTCTGGTTCAAGACAGCCAGGTGCTAGCTGAACTAACCTGGCGCTGTGAACAAAACCACAGTGTTGAGCTACTACCTCGCCTGGCTGACCTGCTAAGTCGGAGTAAGTCAAGTCTTCAATCTATCAGCTGCGTTATCGTAGCCAAGGGACCGGGAAGCTTCAACGGGTTACGGGTTGGGGTGAGCACGGCTAAAGGATTAGCCTTTAGCCTGGGTATTCCCATCGTTGGCATCAGCACCCTGGAGGTAGAAGCCTACCAGCACGCTGAAACTAATTTGCCTATTTGTCCCATATTTAATGCTGGTAGAGGCGAGATTGCCACCGCTATCTACCAGATGAAAGATAATGAGTGGCGACAGATTGCCAGTGAGCATATCACTACCGTTGAAACTCTATGCTCACAGATAACGACCAAAACCTTATTTTGCGGCGAATTCGCAGCTTCTCTGGCCGGAGAGCTAAGAAAGCAGCTTAAGCGAAAGGCGATAATATCATCGTCACCAGCCCGATTGCGGCGAGCCAGTTTCTTAGCCGAGCTCGGGCAACAGCGGCTGAAGGCAGGCAATTATGACAACCCAGCCAGCTTACACCCGCTATACCTCAGGCGACCGCCAATCACTAAACGCAAACACCAGTAAGGGACGGAGGCAATAAAATGGTAACCGGACGAGAAATACCAATTGGCATTAGCGACCTGTGCTTTGGCTGCGGCAAGGATAACCCCTGCGGACTGAAACTAAAGTTCAAGTGGGATGGTAAACAGGTCAGAGCCCAGTTTACCCCTACCAAATTCCATCAGGGTTGGTCAGACATTATCCACGGTGGCGTTATAACTACTATCCTTGATGAGGCTATGAGTTATGCCGCCTTCTATGAAGGGATAAAGTGCGTTACTGGCAGCATGCAGACCAGGTTCAAGCGACTACTTCTAGTCGACGAGCCTATCATCGTCACCGCCTCGTTGACCAAAAATGCGCGAAGATTCGTTGAGACCGAGGCCAAGATGACCCTGATGGATGGTACATTAGTCGCCGAATGTACCGCCACCCAGTATGTCGGCTCGGAAGTCAACGAGAGGGATAAGTCCAAAAGAACATCCAGAGGAGATTAAAATGGAAAGGTCTCTAGTTCTTATCAAACCTGATGCTATAGAGAGGGGGCTGGTAGGTACTATTATCAGCCGATTAGAGGAGGTAGGACTCAAGCTGGTGGCAATGAAGATGCTTCATATGGATAAGGAATTAGCCCGGCGCCACTACGCTATCCACCAAGACAAGCCCTTCTTTAACAGTTTAGTCAACTATATTACCTCGGCGCCGATAATCGCCATTATCTTTGAGGGCGAGAAAGCAGTGGAGGTAATCAGGAAAACGATGGGGGCAACTGACCCGGCTAAAGCTGAGGCAGGAACCATCAGAGGCGATTTTGGTTTAGATATTGAACACAATACCATTCACGGCTCCGATTCAACAGAAACTGCCACCGAGGAAATCAAACTGTTCTTTGGTGAGGATGAAATTTTCAGTTACTGAATTCTAACTACCGTGATAGCCTGGCTCCACAGCCTGTCTAACTGGTAGCGCTCCCGCTCAACGGGGGCAAAAATATGGACGATAACATCGCTAAAATCAAGAAGGAGCCAGCCTGAATCTACGGTGCCTTCATAATGGTGAGGTAAAATACCCTCTTTCTTTAAGGTATGCCCCACTTCATTACGGATAGCCTCAATTTGTTTACCGGTATCACCGCTACAGATGACGAAGTAATCAGCAAAGCTGCATACCCCTCGGGTATCCAGCAACACAATATCAATAGCTTTTTTATCACTGGCAGCTTCTACTGCCTTATGAGCCACCTCTATTGCTTCCAGCAACTATCCTCCCAACATTATTCCTGGTAGCCACCAAGCTATAGCTAACCCACCAGTTCTTTCAGCCCTAGCTCCTTCAAGGTTGACTCCAATGGCTTACCGGTTTTAGCATCCCAGCCCAAGGCTTCATAGCCCTTCTCCCTTATGGTTTTGAAGTCTATCTTTCGGCCAGCGTTTGGTCCTGTAGGCTGGGGGGCAGCTATCCTTTCCGGCAAGTGCCATTGGCTGGTATCTATTCCCTCACGAATGTTAAAGGCTTGACGCAGGGTCTTAATGCGACGCCCCACCTTTAGTCCTTGAGCCATGGTGAAATCCCACCCGGTTACCGCCGATATGAAATCAGCCAGACGAAAACCGGGCCATGACATGAAGTAACAGAAACCGGCAGCAGAAAGTAACAAATGAAAATCACTGAAGGCAGCGTATATTGGAGCACTGGTTTGGTAATCAAGCTCATCCCACGGGGGGAACTGTAGCTCAGGGTCTGGTGAACCGGCTGCCAGCCCCTGGTGGGCACTCTTCATCTGCTCATTCAAGGTATGGCGTCCCGGGGTAGGGTCGGTAAGATAGCCCCAGGCATAAGAGACGGTATGGACAGCCCTGGGGTCGTGGGCAGGCATATCCTGACCACCCATATGCATAGCCCATTTCTCAGAACCTTTGCCGATACGTTCGGCAGCGAATTTGCTGCCGTCGGCAAGCACAGCTCCGAACCCTTGTCGCCGAGCTATCTTTTCCACCATAGCTATTATCGCTTCGGCATTACCCCAGGCAAGGTCAATACCGTCGGTGTCCTCTTTAGTTATGACACCACGCTCGTAACACTCCATAGCGAAGCCAATAACACTGCCCACCCCTATAGTATCAAGCCCGTAAAGATTACAAAGGTGGTTAGCTTTAATTACCGACTCCACATCATCATTAAGACAATTGGTACCAAGCATAGCCAAGGTCTCATACTCCGGCTTAGCTACTTCGCCGCTTATACCATAACGACCCTTCTCCTGTTTAACCACACCGTGGCAAGCTACGGGGCAATTAGTACAAGCCACCTTTCTCGCCTGGTATTTAATAACTTCATCACCATTTAATTTACCGTGATTAGGGAATCCTTCCTCACCGAAGAGGGTCCAGTTCTTAATTGGTGTCTCGCCTGCGGTGATACAAGGAGTGGTAAAGGAGTTAGTGCCCCAAGTCCGCAGCATAACATTCCAACCATGCTCCGTCTCCTTGTATTCTTTACGACAGTCTCTACGCAGGTCATCAAACCGCTGTTTATCAGCTATGGGGAACTTTATGGTGCCTCTAACGGCAAATGCCTTGAGACGCTTGGACCCCATCACTGCCCCCAGCCCAGACCTACCAGCGGCACCTATGTCGTGTATGACCGCGGCTAGCAGTGATTTGGCTTCCCCAGCAGGACCGATACAGGCAACCTTTATCTTTTTGTCGCCTAATTCCTGACAGACCATTTCCATAGTCTCGGATGTGTCTTTGCCCCATAAATGGGTAGCGTCTTTAAGCTCAGCCTTGCCATCGTGGAGGAATAGATAAACCGGCTTGGGCGAGATGCCACTGAAGAAAACAGCATCATAGCCGGTTGACTTTAGCTCGAGAGAAAAGGTGCCACCAACATTGGAGTCGCCCCAGCCCCCGGTAACGGGAGACTTGCCGACCAACTGTAACCTCATACCTATAGGGGTCCCGCTCCCTAGTAGCAAGCCGGTGACAAAGCCGAGCATATTATCTGGACCCAGCGGGTCTGCTTTAGGTTTCATACGCTCGTAGAGAATTCTTACCCCTAGCCCGGTACCCCCAATAAAATCGCGGTATATCTTCTCGGGCAAGCTCTCTTCCTTGATAGAACCTGAAGTCAGGTCAACAAATAAAACCTTCCCGTTATAAGCTTCAGCCATTGTCATACCTCCTTTTAATTAACTGCCAATAAATAAAAACCCCCCCTCCGTTTAGATTCGAAGGGGGTGTATTCTAAGCTTGGCGACTTTACTCCAAACACATGAAGTCCTTTCCTGATACAATAATGCCGCTGAGACCGTTCCTTTCAGCTACCTTTCTATACTATATAACTCCCAAGCCTTTGTCAATAGTTTATCCTGTCAGTCTCAAGCAATCATACTTTCAGTTTCACCGAGCCCTTTTCCCTCGTTTTTGCTTATGAGCCATCTCGACATGCTTCAGCCAGCATTTCTCGTGCACGTAAACAGCACATCTAGCGCAGTGGTAAATATGGGCTCTGGCTTCTTTGCCGCAAACCGGGCAATTCATTGACTATCTCAGCGATTAGGAGCTAAGCCTGAGCGTCAATATCGAGATTACCAGAAATACAACTACTAAGATGATGGTGAGTTGGAATAATATCTTTTCTACGCCCCGCCTAGTCCGATAGACGGTGCCTGGCTGACCAAAGATACCCCCCAGCCCCCCGCCTCGAACCTGAAACAGAACAACCAGTATCAAGGCTACAGACAACACAATCTGAGCCACGTTGAGATAAGTCTGCATTTATCCTCCCTCAAGCTTTTGCTTAAGTAATTCGTTTACCACCTTGGGATTGGCGCGACCTTTGGTCGCTCTCATTACCTGCCCGACCAGAAACTGCAGAGCCGATGCCTTACCTGCCTTATAATCAGCCACAGCTTGAGTATTACTCTTTATTACAGCGATGACATCCTTCTCTATTTGTTCAGCATCGCTGATTTGGCTAAGCCCTCGCTGGGCAATAATACTGGCGGCATCTTTCCCGGTATTAAACATTTCCTCAAACACCATCTTAGCACTGGTGCCGCTGATACTATCCTTCTGTATCAAATCAAGTAACTGCCAAAGCTGCTCAGGTCTAACCCTACAATCGCTTATTTCAGTATTGGTGGCATTGAGTAATCGGCTAAAGTCACCTAAAAGCCAATTGCCCACCGCTTTAGCCCTTTTGACGAGAGGCTGAGCATAGGGCATCTCTGGTCTAAGGCAGGCTTCAAAGTAGTCAGCCATGGCTCTAGAGTTGGTAAGCAGGTTGGCATCATACAGTGGTAGCCCATATTCAGCGACAAACCGGTTGCGCCTGACTTCGGGCAACTCAGGCAGTCTTGACCCTATTTGTTCCACCCACTCCCGGCTTAAAACCAGTGGGGGGAGGTCTGGTTCAGGGAAGTAGCGATAGTCGTGAGCGTATTCCTTGCTGCGTTGGGAAACAGTCTTCCCCTTCCCTTCTACCCAGCCTCTGGTCTCCTGCACCAGCTTTTTACCTTCGGCTACTGCCTTCCTCTGTCGTTTGGCTTCATACTCCATAGCCCGGTAGACTGCCCTGAAGCTATTCATATTCTTGACCTCAACCTTAGCCGTAGAATCCGGGCTATCCTCAGGGCGGATACTGATATTAGCATCACACCTGAAGCTCCCCTCCTCCATATTACCGGTAGATACACCCAGGTACTGAAGTATGCAGCGCAGCTTTACCAGGTATTGTCTGGCTTCTTCCGGGGAGCGCAGGTCAGGTTCACCTACAATCTCCATTAGCGGCACGCCAGCCCGATTGACATCTACCAGACTATAAGATTCTCCCCCCGGGGAGGTGCAGTGGACTAGCTTGGCTACATCCTCTTCAAGGTGGACACGGGTTATACCCACCTTCCTTTTTTGGTCATTAACCTCAATAATGAACCAACCATGATGCCCGATAGGAGCATCATACTGAGAAATCTGATAGCCCTTCATCAGGTCAGGATAGGGGTAGTTCTTACGGTCAAATTTGGTGTAATCAGAGATTGTGCAGTTTAGTGCCAAGGCAGTCACTATGGTGTATTCCACCGCTTTCTGATTGATGACCGGCAGGACTCCAGGCATCCCCAGGCACACCGGGCAGACATAGGTATTAGGTGGGGCACTGGCATAGTCAGCACTACACCGACAGAACATCTTACTCTTAGTTAATAGCTGGGCATGCACCTCTAGACCGATAATAGTCTCAAAATTCATCGCCTCTTCTACACCAGTCAATATGAAAACTTAGAGAATAGGTAAATATCTTTTTAATTCATATTCAGTAACCTGAATACGATACTGTTCCCACTCAATCTTCTTATTTTTGATAAAACTATCAAAGACATGGTCGCCAAGGGCTTTTTTTACCAGCTGGCTCTTCTCGGTGAGGCTTATAGCATCAGACAGGTTGGTTGGCAAAGTGCCTATGCCCTTTTGCTCTCTCTGCTGGCGGCTCATCTCAAAAACATTTTCTTCAACGGGGTCAACCAACTCATATTCCTTTTCAATGCCCTCCAGACCAGCAACCAGCATCACGCTGAAAGCCAGGTAAGGATTACAGGCCGGGTCAGGAACCCTGAACTCAATTCTAGTCGCGTTCTCCTTCCCCGGTTGGTACTCAGGGACTCTAATCATATCTGACCTGTTTCTCCTTGCCCAGGAGAGGTATACCGGTGCCTCATAGCCAGGGACTAGGCGCTTATAGGAATTGAGCCACTGGCTGACCACGGCAGTAATCTCCGGGGCATGCCTTAGCAGACCGGCAATATAGTGCTTAGCTACCTGGGATAGATAGTAAGGGTCATTTTTGTCAAAGAAGGCATTTCGGCTGCCTTTAAACAGCGATTGGTGGACGTGCATGCCACTGCCATTGGCACCGAAGATAGGCTTAGGCATAAAAGTGGCATAGATACCATGCTTTAGAGCTACCTCTTTAACCACCAATCGGCAGGTCATCACCGTATCGGCCATAGTCAGGGCATCGGTATAACACAGGTCTAACTCATGCTGGCTGGTAGCTACTTCATGGTGACTATATTGAACACCGATACCCATTTGCTCCAGGATGAGCGCGGTCTCCATTCTTAGGTCACTAGCTATATCCGGGGGGGTTAAATCAAAATAGCCACCTTCATCCAAGATGTGTGTCCCCTTGGCATCTTGGAAATAGAAGTATTCCAGTTCCGGTCCGACATTGAAGATGTAACCCAGGTCAGAGGCTCGTTTAAGATTTCTTTTCAGGACATATCGCGGGTCGCCTTCAAAGGGCTGCCCACCGGGTCTTAGAATGTCACAAAACATTCTGGCTACAGGACGTTGTGGCTGGCTCCAGGGCAGGATTTGAAAGGTGGCAGGGTCGGGCAGAGCTAGCATATCGCTCTCGTCAATTCTAGCAAATCCTTCAATAGAAGAACCATCAAATCCAGCGCCATCGGCTAATATCCCCTCTAGCTCCCTGGGAGCGATAGCAAAACTCTTGAGAAAGCCCAAAATATCAGTGAACCATAGCCTGATAAACTTGATATCCTTATCCTTAACCGTTTTGAGAACATGTTCCTTAGCTATTTCCTTTTCGTCCATTTTACCAACCTCTTGCTGGCTGTTTGGCTCCAGCCAATAATATAATTGGTTAAATATTACCTTAATTTCGTGTTCCTGTCTAGCTCAGTCCATACCCTTAATAAAAGACCCCAGATATGTTATAATTTTTATGGTTAGTGTGGGGATATAGCTCAGTAGGGAGAGCGCTGCGTTCGCATCGCAGAGGTTGGGGGTTCGAATCCCCCTATCTCCACCAATATATTATGCCCCTGTAGCTCAGGTGGATAGAGCAGCGGTTTCCTAATTCTAGGCTAGGTATGCCGATATGGGCCGTTAGATACAAACTGGGACTTTTGTGTCAGTTGCCAAAGCCCCGTTTTGAAGCTAAAGTGCTTTTTGGTGACACCCTGTCTTTTTTAGTTCGTCGCCAAAATGTCGCCAAAATCAGAGGGGCTTTTGAAGGTTAAAAAGGAGAACTTTTAGGAAGGGTTTTTACCCCTTGCGGGAAGCCGGTGGCTGGCAAAGCTAACCAATAACCAGTTCCGAGGCTTCTTTACTAAGGAGTTCCTCTGTATCTACAAACCGCTCCTCGGCGAGGCGGCTGAGTGCCGCGTTAAACTTAAAAACCATTTCCACAGCACGCTCATATACTTCTGTGGTTAGCAAGTCAAGCATGTGAAGCCATTTCCCCTCCACATCCTCGTCGCTGGGGATTAAGATTCGTTTCTTCCTCCGGTACACAACTTCCATGATTCTCTCTACCTCTTCCCAATTGCCCCTGAGCAGATTAGCACACTCGGTGACGAGCGGTTTAAGGTCGCTAGTATTGTCTTTCCACTCAAGGTCCTCAGCGGTCATCAGCAGGTGGCTAACACGGTATAAGACGCCGGTGCGGTCGACATCGCCACGGACATCATTCGAGATCAATTTATTGATGATCTGCCTAGCTTTGTCTCTTCTACAGGGAAAAACCCAGGCAAGTTCGTTAAGGCGAGCCTGCATCAGACTCTCTTCCTTCTTTGCCTTCTGCTCCTGGCGCTGCTTGCGGAGGGGTTCATTCTCAGCCAATAGTGCCGTCACGTTATTTTTAACCTTGGCTGCTAGCTCACGCACCTTGTCAACGTCGGCAATTGATTCCGTCTCATCTAGCTTCTTCCTCAGGAGCTTGATTTGCCCCTGGATAACTTCCCGCCTGTTCTGTAGGTTTACCGTCTCTCCTTCCATATCATCCACCTCAATCCCCATGTCCTCCAATTCCAGGTCCGCTTGCTTCTTCTTAGTCAGCAGGTCAAACTCCTGCTCAATGGGCAACTTGGCTTTGACCTCTTCTTCCTCTTTTTTTACCTCGGGCTTTTCCTCTTTTGGCCAGTATTTACACACTGTTTTTCTGTCTAGGTGAAGCTCCCTGGCTGTCTCCGCCCTCGAGTAACCCCTACCAGCATAGGTAGCTATTTTCTCGATGATATCTTGATTCATAACCTTCGGCATAACACCCCCCCTGAGTGCCCCAACCCCATATGGTAAAGGCCTTAACTCTCGTCATAACAGTATAACACAGGCTATCAATAACTATGGGATAACACGTTATATAGCTGTTATTGTTATGTCTTGCGCCCTTTCCCTCACCCCATTTTCCTGTCTATTTTACCACAAAATCCGCTCTTTATCACCCACTGTCAGCACTTAATGGGCGATTCCTCCCCTGGTGTCAACATGGGGACGAAACGGGGATTTATAAGTGGAAACTGGTTGGACTGAGCTGAGCTACTTGGACTGATAGGCATAAGTGGTGGCCTATGCGTATGCAGGAGAGACGGCTTCCGGGTACCTGCTGAACAACTCGATGGAATGTGCAATGGCTCACATTCTGGTCGAAAGTTTGGAGAAAGTACAGGTTCAAATCCAACTTTGTAGACCTTGCCTATCAAAAGGCAGAGTAATATTCCAGTTTTCTATCTTGCCGCACTGATTTGATAATTCACACCGGTCTTATTCATTCTAAAAGTCAAGAGGTCGGAACTTACACTATATTTATGACAAGCCTTTGAGTTACTGAGACCACTGCGTTTGATTGAGAGAAGGGCTTCTCTTGGCAGAAGTAAACAACCAGATAACCAAATAGCCTCTTCTTCCAGATCTTGGTTATATTCTCTAAGTGCAATTTGAGAATCTGGTGTCAGAAACACTATCTGAGACGGCTTATGACCCAGAATAATATGTGATAGCTCATGCATTATATCGCTGGAATGTCGCCATGGAGAATGTGTAGGGTTGTAAGCAATAATATCGACGCCAAGGTATGATATAGTAACCGCAGACCAAGAATTCTTATCTTTATGTAACAGTTGCTGACGAGATTGTTCCGATAAATATTCAATGCCAGTCGGTTCCAAAAGGTACACACCAAGATATTCTACAAGAGCCTCCGGTGATAAGGGGTCAAATTTTTCCAAACCTAGCTTCTTGCGAATTTCAATGGATATATTTTCGCATTTAGTCTTGAAGCCACGAACTAGCATGTGCCGATAGTATTATCCGCCACCAGCTTCAATCATTTTCCGTGCTCTTAATACGATTTCAGTCAATGCTTGGAGCGTATCTGGATTCAAATCCTTGTCGGCACGGAAATGAGCAAGAGCGGTAGCTCCTTCTTTGGATTGGTTAGGTTTGGTCTTATTTCTACAGCCCAATATCTCACCCGGGTCTAGCTCTAACCATATGCAGATTTTGGAGAACGTTTTTAAGTCAGGTACTTTCCCGTTTTCAACTCTAGATAGTGTGGCGTAACTAATACCTATCTCAGCAGCCACTTCTCTAATACCCTTTACCCCTCGCTTTTCCCTCACTAACGGGCCGATGCTGGTAAGGCTTAACTTTGCCACAATACACCTCCTTGTTACAGTAATGAAAATAACATTGACATCTGCAACATTATCTGTTAATATTATATCAGATAAGAAAACGGTTTGCAAGACTAACACGGAGGGGAGGTAATAGCATAATGAAAGCTATCGTTGGAATTATTGTGATAGTAATAATGTTGGTCAGCATGATGCCATTTCTTGATACTGCATCGAAGATTGAGGGGACAACCTATCTCGGTATTCCGCTAATTATATTTACCGGATCTGCTGGAACAGCCTTTGTTACTAAGCGATTCGAGGCAATTATAGGTGGAGTAATATTAAGCGCTCTGTGGCCAATAATATATGAAATGGTATTGAGCTGTCTATAGGATAACACTCAGAAAGGAGGTGAGTGAAATATGCGAGACACTTACAAATACCACTTGAAGGATGGTAGGCGGATTGTTCACCGCGGTATCACCAACGACTTGAGTCGGCGTGAGCAAGAGCACCAAGCTGAATATCCTGGATCGCGAATAAGACAAGTAGGCAGAAGAACCACACATGAAGCGGCTCTTGAATGGGAACGAAATGGGAGTAAAGGATGAAATTAAGCATAAACAGTAGCTATACCATATGGAGGAGTTAAGATCATGAATCATATTGATGATATTCTTGTTGATATACAGAAGGAAATCGCGCCGAGTGATGAAACACTAGAAGCGGCGCGAAGTCGTAGGGACGAGGTGCTATCAATTGCTGGGCGCTATGTGGGAGCTCTGCGGACATATACGGCTGGATCTATAGCACATCGCACAGCTAATGACGATACGGACGCTGACTGCGGTGTAGTACTTGACCGGCGTTCGTATCATGAACTCGGTCCGGATGGGGATGGTGGTGCGCCAAATGATGTCGTCGAGGATGTTCGTTCATACATCCGTGACCGGTTGAAAGATCGACATCCTGATATTGCCTTCCGACTAACTAAGCGAGCCATCAAGGTCACATTTAACGAACCTCTAC
>JAUWIC010000012.1 GCA_030605575.1 Dehalococcoidia bacterium | reverse complement strand
GGGCTGTGACTTGCGCTCCAGTATGGACTTCTGTGTTCCCCTCCGTCTTGCCTCCTCGTCACCCAGGGTTACGCTCTGGATGCCGCCGATGAGGTCACAGAGGGTAGGGTTCATCATCAGGTTTTCCAGGGTGTTACCATGGGCGGTGCCGACAAGTTGAACCCCACGCTCAGCGATAGTCCGCGCTGCTTGAGCCTCAAGTTCGGTGCCAATCTCATCAATGACGATTACCTCAGGCATGTGGTTTTCTACGGCTTCAATCATTACTGCGTGTTGCTTGGTAGGGGTAGTTACCTGCATCCGCCGGGCATGTCCGATGGCTGGGTGGGGAATATCACCATCGCCGGCAATTTCATTTGAGGTGTCAACGATGATAACCCGTTTATTAAAGTCGTCGGCTAGTACCCGGGCGACCTCGCGTAGCATCGTAGTTTTGCCTACCCCGGGACGACCGAGCAACAAGATGCTCTTGCCTGATTGGACAAGGTCTTCAATAATTTTTATGGTGCCAAATACAGCCCGACCCACCCGGCAGGTAAGCCCGACAATTCGCCCCTTTCGGTTGCGGATAGCTGAGATGCGATGGAGAGTGCGCTCAATCCCAGCCCGATTGTCATCGCCGAAGCTACTGATGCGTGAGACCACGTAGTCAATGTCCTGTTCGCTGGCCTCTTGGGGGCTGAGGACTACTTCTCGCTGGGGGAAGCGGGCTTCGGGGGGGCGACCCAGGTCCAGGACTACTTCCAGCAGTTCGCTGTTGCCACTTTGTTGACATAATGGCTGGCGAATATGGGGCGGTAAAATGTCAAGCAAAGCGTCTAGGTCATCGGTGATTACCTTTTGCAAAAGCATTCCCCTCTAATCTGGATTTGTTCCTTCGGCTACAATACTCAGAAAATATTGATGAAATCTCAGGTCGTTAGTCAGCTCAGGATGAAAAGCAGAAGCTAGTAGCCTTCCTTGCCTGGCAGCTACACCAGTACCATTAGTTAACCTGGTTAATATTTCTACCTCGCTATTTGCCTGCTCAATTATGGGGGCTCGAATGAATACACCGGGGAAGGGTTTTTCTCCCAGCACTGGTATTATGAGTTCGGTTTCAAAGCTCTCCTTTTGTCGACCAAAGGCGTTACGTCTAACTGTTATGTCCATTAGCTCCAGAGGTTCTACATCAGAATCTAGAATCTCCCTGGCTAGAAGTATCATACCGGCACAGGTGCCAAGTATTGGCAGACCGCTCTTAGCCAGATTCTTTATCTCACTCACCAGGTTATAATCCACCATCAACCGGCTAATAGAGGTGCTTTCTCCTCCGGGTATAATTAGCCCGTCCCAGCCCCCAAGTTCTGAGGGCAGGCGGACGGGCAGTGCCTCTACCTCTAGTTGGTGCAATATATCTATATGCTCAGCAAAGGCTCCTTGCGAGGCAAGGACACCTATTCTCATACTACCATCCTCTAGATGCCAGCAGTTCCTCAGGCGGGATTTGTTTTATATCTAATCCGGGCATAGCTTTGCCCAGGTTTTTGGAGACCTCAGCGATGATTTCTGGGTCTTGAAAGTGAGTAGTCGCTTTGACAATTGCCCTGGCTCTAACCTCTGGGTTGCTGGATTTAAATATACCTGAACCGACAAAGATACCGTCAGCACCTAGCTGCATCATCAGAGCCGCATCGGCTGGGGTAGCCACTCCGCCAGCGGCAAAATTGACCACCGGCAGTTTCCCGGTTCTATGTATCTCCTCTACCAGTCCAAACGGGGCACCCATTTCCTTAGCCTGTGTCATCAACTCGTCCTGAGGTGTGTTTACCAGCCTGCGGATACCGTCCATTACCGCTCGCATATGCCTGACTGCCTCTACAATATTGCCCGTGCCAGCTTCACCCTTGGTTCTAATCATAGCTGCCCCCTCACCAATTCGGCGCAGGGCTTCACCCAGGTCACGGCAGCCACAGACAAAAGGAACCTTAAAGTCATGCTTCCAGATATGGTGTGCTTCATCAGCCGGGGTTAGCACCTCAGACTCATCAATATAGTCTACACCAATAGCCTCCAATGCTTGAGCCTCCACGAAGTGACCGATGCGGCACTTAGCCATTACCGGTATGGAGACGGTTTTCATAATGGCTTCAATAATCGCTGGGTCAGCCATGCGAGCCACACCACCAGCAGTGCGAATATCGGCCGGGACCCTCTCCAGTGCCATCACGGCACAAGCGCCAGCCTCCTGGGCAATCTTGGCTTGGTCGGCGTTGATTACATCCATAATCACCCCGCCTTTCAGCATTTGAGCCAGCCCAGCTTTAACCTTCCATGTGCCACTTTCCACGTTTTTACGTCTCCTTTACTGTAACCTCGCTACTTTTGTCATAAATATATTTTACTCTGGTTTAGCTTGTTTATCAAGGAGTGGCCTTTTTGATGGTATGCCCGGGCGGCGGGGGTAAAGCTCAGGCGTTGGCGATACCTTGTCAATTATTACCAGCTGGCGCTCATCGGTAAACTCTTCCAGGTTGACCCGTTTCACCTCTCGTAACCTCCCCCCGGATAGGCTAATTGCCTTACCTGCCTGGCTTATTTCTCGGTCAATAGCCCCCTTTTTCTGGGCAATAAAGCTACCGCCAATAAGGCAAAAGGGTAGGGTTAATTCAACCAGGGTTGCCAGCGGGGCAACACCTCGGGAAAGCACTATATCAAAGTTCTCCCG
>JAUWIC010000023.1 GCA_030605575.1 Dehalococcoidia bacterium | reverse complement strand
GATGCCTGCCTGGTCGCCCGACAGCTCTCGCCTGGCGTTTAACTCCGAACGAGACGGGGACTATGAAATATACGTGATGGACGCCGATGGCTCCAACCAGACCCGCCTGACTAATAACCCGGGGCGGGACACGATGCCTGCCTGGTCACCCGACGGCTCTCGCCTGGCGTTTAACTCCGACCGCGACGGGAACTATGAAATATATGTGATGACTGCCGACGGCTCGAACCAGACCCGCCTGACTGATAGCCCTGAGTGGGACACAATGCCTGCCTGGTCGCCCAACGGCTCTCGCCTGGCATTTAACTCCGACCGCGAGGGGGACTTTGAAATATACGTGATGGATGCCGATGGCTCCAACCAGACCCGCCTGACTAATAACCCAGGCTGGGAGACGATGCCTGCCTGGTCGCCCGACGGCGCTCGCCTGGCGTTTAACTCCGACCGCGACGGGGACAACGAAATATACATGATGAATGCCGATGGCTCGAACCAATATAACCTTACTAATAGCCCGGGCTGGGACGCGGACCCCACCTGGTACTAACCGCTGCCATTGTGAAATTAACCGGATGACGAATTGGCCAGTATTTTTATAAATGCAACTCTATTATATCGCCGTCCTGGAGGATGTGGCCTCTTTTCACCATCGCGCCGTCGTATTTTCCTGAACCCCAGATGCGGGCATACTTCAGCCTGGCGGCGAAATCTTTGTGGACTGATGCCGCCGCATCCTCTAGCGTGCTCCCCCAGTCAAGGATTATCGGGTCGGCAAAGTCCGGCTTTCGTCCCGGAACCTTGGTGTATACCCGAATAATATCAAGTAGTTGATAGATTTTACGCTTCAACTCTTCCAGACCAGTACCTTCTCTGGCTGAGACGGCAATAATTGGCAATTGCCCCTGGTATTTGTTGTCTAAGGTCAGGTAGTTTTCACTGGCATTGGGCAGGTCTAGCTTATTGCCGACGATTAGTGCCTTAACCTTATCTCCAATTTCTATCTTCCTGCTCTCCAGCTCGGTAAAGATAGCCTCTACCTGGGCGAGGGGGGCATTGCTCAGGTCGACTACCAGCAGTAGAGCGTCAGCCCGCCTAATCATATGAGGTAGCCACCAGCCGACCGACTGCTCGGTCAGGGGTGGGGTATCAATTAGTTGTATTTGGATATTCTTAAATTCCATCATGCCCGGGGTGGCAATGTGGGTGGTAAAGGGGTATTCAGCTACCGTCGGCGAGGCATTGGTAACCCTGGAAACAAGTTGAGATTTGCCAGCATTGGGCAGACCGATTACTACTACCTGGGCGGCTCCCTCCTTGTCGATAAGCATTGATGCCCTCTGGGTAGCTGCTTTCTTCTCCGATACCTGGGTTAGCTTGGCAATCCTCCGCCTCAGGTCAGCCCGGAGGTGGTCAGTCCCCTTGTGTTTGGGCATAATCGCCAGCATCTCTTCCAGGGCGGTTATCTTATCGGCGGCATTTTTAGCCAATCGGAATTTCTTTTCCGCCTCAAAGTATTGTGGTGGTAAATTAGCCGGCATTTATCTCACCAGTGAAAGCATTTATCAAGACAAGAGAAGATTGAAGGGGCAAAGCCCCTTCAAAACCTATACTTCCCCCTCTCCTTACCAAGGAGAGGGGGACACAGGGGGTGAGGTTGATAAATAATCTCACAAATACTCCTTTACTCTTCTCGCCAGGCTTTGATTCATCCCCTTGGTGGCGGCTAACTCCTCTTCAGAAGCCTGCCTGATACCCTGAACCGAACCGAACTGCTTCAGCAGGGCACGCTTACGCTTAGGACCAATGCCAGGGATAGTATCAAGCACCGAGGCAAAGGTCTCCCGCTTATGTACTTTCTGATAATAACCTATAGCGAAGCGGTGTGCCTCGTCCCTGAGGCGCTGCAGTAATTGAAGCCCGGGGGAGCTGCGGGGCAAAATAATAGGCTCTGACCTCCGGGGAATGAAAACCTCCTCATTTTCCTTGGCTAGACTGGCGGCAGGCACCGACTTCACCCCCGATTCGCCTATAGCTGACAGGGCAGCATTAAGCTGTCCCTTACCACCATCAATGAGGACAAGGTCGGGGAGGATTGCCCAGCTATCTGTAGCCGAGGCACTGCTGCTCCGCTTAAATCGCCGCTTGAGCACCTCGTGGAGCATAGCATAATCATCAGCCCCCGAAACCGTTTTGATTCTGAAGCGCCGATAATGAGACGGCTTGGGCTTCCCCTGGTCAAAGACGACCATACTGCCTACTGCCGCCGTTCCCCGGATGTTGGAAATGTCATAGCCTTCCATACGAGACGGGAGACGGGGTAGGTGGAGTTCCCGCTTAATCTCGGCTAATGCCGCCGCCAGCGCTGCCGGCGCCGCCAGCTGTTTAATTTTAAGCTGTTCCAAACCCTGCCGAGCATTCTCGGCGACAATGTTGACCAGTTGTCGCTTACTACCCCGGCACGGCACTTGAATATGAACCCTGGCTCCCTTCTTGCTCTGGAGCCAGTTTTCAATAACAGTCGTATCTTCTACCGGGTGCTGGAGTAGTAATAATGGGGGGATGTGAGGGCTGGAGCTGTAAAATTGCTTAATAAAGCTGGTCATAATTTGACGTGGCTCTTCAGAGCGGGTGCCCTGCAAGACAAAGCTTTCCCGGCCAATCAGCTTGCCGCCACGAATAAAGAAGACCTGGACACAGGCCTGGTCTTTATCACCAGCCAGGGCAATAACATCCTGCTCACCCCTGACTGTAGTCGCAATCCTCTGCCCCTCAATAACCCGGTTTATGGCCTGGATTTGGTCTCTGAGCCAGGCCGCCTGTTCAAAATTCAAGTCTTCAGCCGCCTTATTCATCTTGCTCTCAAGCTCTTTAACCACTACTTCCTGCTTGCCTTCAAGGAAAAGGATTACCTGCCTTATTACCTCGGCGTATTCCTCCTGGCTGGCGACACCGATACAGGGAGCAAGACAGTGGTGGATGTAATAGTCAAGGCAAGCCCGGGAATCGGTGCCGGTGATAGTCCTGGAGCAGGAACGAAACGGGAAGATTCCTTTTATCACCTTCAGGGTCTGGCGCACCGACTTAGCACTGGCAAACGGTCCGAAGTAACGCCCCCCGTCTTCTTCCAGGCGCCGGGTAATATGCACCCTGGGCCAGTCATCATTGAGGTCTATCTTGAGGTAAGGGAAGATCTTATCGTCTTTGAGTCGGACATTATACCGGGGGCGATACCTTTTTATCAGGTTGCACTCAAGGATAACCGCCTCTTGCTCCGAACTGGTAACGAAGAAATCAAGCTCATTAACCCGGGCTACCATCCGTTGCAATTTTAGCGATAGCTTTTGTCCGGCGCCAAAATATGACCTTACCCGATGATGAAGGTTAGCCGCCTTACCAACATATAGAATATTGCCGGCGGCGTCTTTCAACAGATAGACGCCAGGGCTGGCTGGCAATTGCCTTAATTGCTCGGCTATCAGATTGCTTGTCAACCCCCCACCTCCCATCAACTCTCTATCTATTCCAGGACCACACCAGTGCCATAAGCCAGCACCTCAGATGCATTCTGCATTATCATTGAGGTGGCAAGCCTCATACTGACTATGGCATTAGCCCCCTTCTTCTCCGCATCCTCTACCATTCGCTGGATAGCCTGCTCCCTGGCTTCAGACATCATCTTGGTGTAGTCGGTTATCTCGCCCCCGACTAGACTCTTTAACCCAGCCCTAATATCCCTGCCCACATGCCTGGCCCGGATAGTGTTGCCCTTGACCAGGCCTACAGTCTTGACAATCGCTCTGCCCTCCACACGGTCTGAAGTAGTAATAATCATTTTTCTACCTCCTTGAATTTCCCAACTTTCCTCCTGGCCAATCTGCCCCTGATAGCCTTAATAACCAGAAACAGCACCCCTCCCCCGATGACACCGACTCCTATCCTGAGAGCCAGGGGAATGTCGGCATTTATGAAAAAATCCCTACACCCATAGCCAAGTAAGACCAGGATAACCGTACCAATTATGATGATGCCCAAGCTGTGCATTATAAGTTAACCTCTCTTCCGTTTCCATACTGTGCCCTTAGGGGTATCTTAAGAGTCTATACGTAGTTCCTTCATAAGATTCTCAAGAGATTCTTCAGATGGAACACGCTTATACGTTGTGTCTGTTCCTGCCTTGGTATCTTCCAAGGTGATACCAAGCTCAGCCAGTTTTTTCCGTATTTCATCCGCCCGTTGCCATTTCTCCTCTTTCCGGCATTTCAAGCGCTCCTCAATAAGACGGTTGACACGTTCATTAACCTTACTAGATATGACTGTCGCCTTTGCGCTCAGTTTCCCTGAAATTTTAAAAGAACCCTTTAGGGAGATTATTCGCGGAAGCTTTAGCCCCAACACCTCTCGTGCCAGCGATACGAGAATGCTTTGAGCCTTGTCAATACCAATACCCGCATCGGCAGCTTCGTTTATTTCTCGAGCTAAATCAAAAAGAACCCCCAGTGCCTGCGGGGTATTGAAATCATCATCCATCGCCTCAATAAACTGGTTACGATAAGACTCAGCTTCAAGAGCCGCCCCTTTGCCGCCAGTTGGGTCATCCCTTGAAATCACTCGCAGTAGTCTCTCAACGCCTCTCTCGGCTGCCTCCAGGGCCTCTTCAGAGTAGGTGAGGGGGCTGCGGTAGTGGGAGCTCAGGACGAAGAGGCGGGTGGCATCGGGACTATATTTCTCCAGCGCCTCTTTTATCGTTATCAGCTTGCCCGTAGATTTACTCATCTTGTCCTCGCCAAGCTGGACCAGCCCGTTATGTAACCAGTATTTAGCAAAAGGTTTAGCCCCGGTAAAGCTCTCCGACTGGACTATCTCATTCTCATGATGGGGGAAAATCAAGTCCTGCCCGCCGCCATGGATGTCAAGGGTATCACCCAGGTATTTTAGGGACATAGCACTGCACTCAATATGCCAGCCCGGTCTACCCCGACCCCAGGGGCTTGCCCACGATGGCTCACCCGGCTTGGCTGCCTTCCACAGGGCAAAATCCATCGGGTCCTCCTTTTCCCTCCCCATCTCTACGCTGCATGCCGACATCATAGACTCCAGACTACGATGAGATAATTTCCCATAATCCGAGACACTGTTTACCCTGAAATAGACACTGCCCCGGGCGGGATAGGCATACCCCTTATCTATCAAACCCTGTATTACCTCAATGATTTTGGGTATCTCCTCGGTAGCCCGGGGATAGATATCAGCCCGTTCAATATTCAGGGCATCCATATCATCAAAATAGCTATCGGTGAATTTACCGGCCAGCTCGCTAGCCGGAATACCGAGTTTATTAGCTCGGTCTATAATTTTATCGTCAATGTCGGTAATATTCTGCACATACTTCACCTTATAGCCACGAAATTTCAGATAACGGGTAATAACATCAAAAACAATATAGCTCATGGCATGACCGAGGTGACAACTATCATAGGGGGTAACCCCACAGACATACATCTTAACCTCATCACCCTGGGGCAGAAACTCCTCCTTTTGTCCGGAAAGGGTATTATATACCTTCATCACTCACTCCCTTTTATTAACGCTACAGCCAAGGCGGCTACTCCTTGGCCACGACCAACCGCACCTAACTTAGCTGAGGTACTAGCCTTGACACTAACCTGACCCAGAGCAATACCCAGCGTCTGGCTGAGCTGCTTTCGCATCCCATCAATGAAATGGCTTAGTCTGGGCTGCTCAGCGACAATAGTAGCATCAATATTTTCTACTTGCCAGCCATTTTCGGTCAGCCTGTCCCTTACCTTTGCCAGCAGAGCCAGACTGGAAATATCCTTATATTGTGGCTCACCGGGCGGGAAATGACTACCAATGTCTCCCAAGGCTGCCGCTCCGAGCAGGGCATCAATAATGGCGTGGGTTAACACATCGGCATCACTCCAGCCACTAAGCCCCTTACCAAAGGGTATATCTATTCCCCCCAGCACCAGCCGGCGCCCCTGAGTCAGGGGATGGATATCATAGCCTATACCAATACGCATCTCATTTGCCACGCTTTTGCCACAAGACCTCGGCTAAAGCCAGGTCATCGGGGGTAGTTATCTTTATATTATCATAAGCGCCCATATATAGCTTAACCCTGTAGCCTAACTGCTCCACCAGCGAGGCATCATCAGTCGCTTCACCATTCGCCTGACGATAGGCTTCAGCTATCATAAGGTAGCCAAACACTTGTGGCGTCTGTACTGCCCATAGATTTTGACGTGGCGGCGTCTGGTGCACTATTCTACCCTCCCCCGCCACCTTAATGGTCTCGGTAACCGGAACTGCGGCTACAGCGGCACCTGTTTCCTCGGCTTCAGCCAGCCCCCGGGAGATTAAATCCTCAGTCACTAACGGCCGGGCACCGTCATGGATTACTACCCAGTGGCAGTCCTTGAGTCGGCTGAGTCCCGCCAGTACCGAGTCCTGGCGCCGCCGACCGCCAAGACAAACCTCGGTTACCTTTGACCACCCCCGCTCAGCGACCAACCGCCTGCCTGGCGCTAAATTTGGCTCACTCAGGACAACAACAACCTGGTCAATAGAGCTACTATTTTGAAAGACATCAATCGTCCGAGCCAAGACCGGCTCCCCGCCCAATAAAGCCAACACCTTGTCCACCCCACCCATCCGCTGGCTACCACCGGCAGCTACAATAACTGCTCCTACCTTTGTCTCTGAGCTCATTACCTGATTATAAAGCAAAACGAGCCCTCATATCTACCGCCGAATATGGAATTGTTTATCGACCTCACCCCCTTTATCCCCCTCTCCTTAACAGGAGAGGGGGAAGAATATTAGAAGAGAGGCTGCGCCTCTCTTTGACTCTCCAAGGTATAGACATATATTCCTATCATGAGGGGGAAGAGATTTTAGAGAGGGGCTTCGCCTCCCTTTGACTCTCCTTACTCCGGGTTAATAATGTGAGAGCGTTTAAGAGGGGCGTCAGCCCCTCTTGTACCTACATCCCCCCTTCCCTTATTAAGGGAAGGGGGTCAGGGGTCGACAGAGTCGCCTCTGGCGAGGATAGGTTGCCAAACAATGTCTAATTGATATAATAGTGATAAACAATAAGGGAGCTAATAATGAAAGTAAGTAAATACCTTGATACCAAACCTATCCAGATACTAGCCGGGGTAGTTAAGCGTGAGGTTATTACCGCCGATGATGGGGCACCAAACTTCTGTATGCGTGTCTTTGAGCTCGAGCCAGGTAGCTCCATTCCTCTCCACTCTCACCCGTGGGAACACGAGATTTTTATTCTTTCCGGTCAAGGGGCGGCGTTAAGTGAGGAGGGGGAGACTCAGGTAGTGAAGGAGAACGTTATCTTTGTGCCGCCTAATGAACGGCACGGTTTCGCTAATAACAGTAACCAACCCCTCCGTTTTATCTGCCTCATCCCGCTACTTCCCCCTGACCAACCCTAGTTGTACTGCTTCCCTCAAGGTGCTGACGGGGATAAGCTCAAGGGCTTTAGGGGCGGGACTAACTCTAGCCCCGACCTTGGGCACCAGGCAGCGCTTGAAGCCTAATCTGGCGGCCTCATTTACCCGCCGGTCCAGCTGAGAAATGGCTCTCAGCTCCCCGCTCAACCCAACCTCACCCACCGCCGCCAGGCCGGGGTCAACCCCTATGTCACGGAAGCTGGAGGCAATAGCCAGGGCAATGCCTAAATCAGCCGCCGGCTCTCCAATTTTAAGCCCACCGGTAACATTAGCTATGATATCCTGATTACCCAGCTTTAAGCCGACTCGCCTGGCTAACACCGCCGTAACCAGCAATAACCGACCAAAGTCAACACCATTGGCAGTGCGTCGGGGTAAGCCAAAGCTGGTGGGATTGGTCAGGGCTTGAATCTCCACCAGCAGGGGACGGCTACCCTCAAGGGTAGGCACTACTGCCGAGCCCACGGCTTCACCCCACCGCTGCGACAGGAACACCTGTGATGGATTATCCACCTCAATCAGACCCTCACCTTTCATCTCAAAGACGCCGACCTCATTAGTAGAACCAAAGCGGTTTTTCACGCCACGCAGTAGGCGGTAGGCACTAAACGGCTCACCCTCAAGGTAGAGAACGACATCAACAATGTGCTCCAGAACCCGCGGACCGGCAATAGCCCCATCCTTAGTTACATGCCCGGCAATAAAAATGGGCACGCCGCTGAGCTTGGCCCAACGCATAAGCCTCATGGTGCACTCTCGCACCTGGCTTATATTACCTGGTGCTGTATCCAACTCGGGGAGGTAAACCGCCTGGATGGAATCAATAACCACCAGGCTGGGCGATAACTCCTCAATCTGGTTCAGGATAACCTCAAGGTTAGTCTCAGCCAGAAGGTAGAGCTTCTCACCCGTTACCCCGAGACGCTCTGACCTGAGCTTAATCTGATGAAGCGTCTCCTCGCCGGAAACATAAACCACTTTACCCCGAGCTTGGGCGACCAGGGCTGAAACCTGAAGCAGGAGGGTTGATTTGCCGATACCCGGGTCGCCACCAATGAGCACCAGAGAGCCAGACACCAGCCCCCCACCCAGCACCCGATTAAACTCAGTCATGGGCAGTGAAAAGCGGTCTGCCGCCTCAATAACAACCTGAGACAGCTCCTGCGGCGGACTAACCGGGGAAATTGATTGGAAGGCGGTAGGGGCGGTTACCGTGGTTTCGACAAATGTGTTCCACTGCTGACAGTTAGGGCAGCGCCCTAACCACTTCAGACTCTCCTTGCCACACTGCTGACAGACAAAGACAGTCCTGATGCCGGACTTATCTGATTTCCCCATAGAATAACTTTACTTCATTCTGGGAAGCAAAGCAATAACTGCTGGAGAGGAAATTTGGGGCAAAACTAAATAATTAACTTAGCCCAGCATACCCAGAAATATACCGGCGGCGGTAGCTGTGCCAATAACCCCAGCCACATTAGGACCCATAGCGTGCATCAGCAGGAAGTTCCTCGGGTTTGCCTCCTGCCCCATCCTCTGCACCACTCTAGCCGCCATCGGCACCGCTGAGACACCGGCAGCCCCTATCATGGGATTAATCTTCTCTTTAAGGAAAAGATTCATAAACTTGGCTAAGATTATTCCAAAGAAGGTAGAGGCGGCAAAGGCAGCCACTCCCAAGCCAAACACCATCAGGCTCGCCGGCTTGAGAAACACTCCAGCGCTCATAAAAGCACCGACACACAGACCAAGGAGGATAGTAAGGATATCTATGAAAGCGGTGGCAGCAGTATTAGCCAGCCTATCAGTAACACCACTCTCCTTCAGCAGGTTACCAGCCATAAACATGCCAATAAGGGGGGCTGATTTGGGCACCAGAAGGATAATAGTGATAGCGCCGATTACCGGAAATAGAATCTTCTCCAGCTTAGGCACCAGGCGCAATTGGGGTTTCATGTATATGGCTCGCTCTTTCTTAGTAGTCAGCGCTTTTATCACCGGAGGCTGAATTATGGGCACCATCGCCATATAGGTATAAGCGGCTACGGCGGTAGCCCCGATAAGATGAGGAGCTAGCCTATTAGTCAAAAAGATGGTAGTTGGTCCATCAGCGCCACCAATTATGCCGATGGAACAGGCCTCATTGAGATTGAACCCCAGCAGTAAAGCGATAAAGAAGGCGGCGTAAACGCCAAACTGTGCCCCGGCACCGAGAATTAGGGTCTTGGGGTTAGCTATAAGCGGACCAAAGTCGGTCATCGCCCCTAAACCAAGAAATATAAAACAAGGTACGAATTCCCAAACCAGACCGTAACGGAATAACCGCGAAAGTAAGCCGGCGGGCTCGCCGCCTATAGCGTAGGCCTCAACTACCTTACCTTGAACTACACACTCCATCAACCCGCCGAAAGGCAGGTTAACCAGAACTACACCAAAGCCAATAGGCACTAGCAGCAGGGGCTCCATCTTTTTGGCGATGCCCAGGTACAAAAAGACAGCGCCAATAGCCAGCATCACCCCATTACCCCAGGTAAAGCCGGCAAACCCAGTTTCAAAAAGACCAAACATAAACCCTTAACCTATTGATACTCAATAATGGCTATTGTCTCACCGGGCTTAACTACTTGTTCAGCAGTAACCTCTACCTCAGTAATGGTGCCATCTACCGGAGCCAATATCGGGTTCTCCATTTTCATTGACTCCAGCATGCAGATTGTATCCCCCTCCTTAACCTCATCCCCTGGTTTGACCTCAACACTAATAATCTTACCCGTTATGGGAACTTCTATAATTTCTCGCGGCAATTTTCAATCCTTCCTCGGGGCACTATTAGCTTCCTCCTTACCACGGCTAATTCTTTTAACCGCTAGTGCTATCAGTGATACCACTCCAGCTAGAATAATTAATACCAAAAACACGGTACCAAAGCCGGCACCACCAATGTGAAAAGCCTGTCCCCAATCTACTCCCATATCTTCAGCTCACTCCCCCATTTCCTATCGTTTTGGGCAAAATTAAAGGGCGGTTGTCTCACCCATATCAGTTCCACCGCCCTTTCTTGTAAACTCACCGGCTCTCTCTAATAACCTATGGTTTGCCATCCCTAGGCAAGGCGCCTATAGCTGCTGGGTGGACTACAATCTCTCCGTCGGCCAAGTCAACCGCAACAGTATCTCCGGGTTGAAATTTACCGCTGAGCAAAGCTTCCGAAAGCTTATCCTCAACCATATCCTGAATCACCCGGCGTAGCGGCCGAGCCCCGAAGACCTCATCATAGCCCTTCTCACCCAACAAATCTTTAGCCGCGTCGGTCACCTCTAGCTTTATCCCCTTCTCAGAGAGTTGCTGGTTTACTGAAGCCAACATCAAATCGACTATTTTCCGAATCTGTTCTTTGGTCAAGGAATGAAATACCACCACACCATCAACACGATTGAGAAACTCGGGACGGAAGGTCTTCTTTAACTCGCCAAGCAATCTCTCCTTCATCCGCTCGTAAGACACCTGACGAGCCTTTTCCTCATCTTGAACAGCAAAACCAATGGTACCCCCCTTCTTGATAAGGTCAGCACCTATATTGCTGGTCATAACAATAATACTGTTGCGGAAGTCAACGCGGCGACCCTTAGCGTCAGTCAAGTGACCGTCATCAAATATCTGAAGCAATATATTAAACACATCAGGGTGAGCCTTTTCAATCTCATCAAAGAGGATACAACAATATGACTTACGCCTCACGGCTTCAGTTAGTTGCCCACCTTCGTCGTAACCAACATATCCCGGTGGTGCCCCAACCAGTCGGGATACAGCGAACTTCTCCATAAACTCAGACATATCAAGCCTGATTAGAGTATCCTCACTACCAAACATAAACTCAGCCAGGGCTCTAACCAATTCTGTCTTGCCAACACCGGTGGGGCCAAGGAAGATAAAGTTGCCTATAGGATGCCTCGGGTCCTTGAGCCCGGCTCGAGCTCGCCTTACCGCTTTAGCGATGGTATTAATAGCCTCATCCTGACCAATGATACGATGATGTAATACCTCCTCCATCTCAAGTAAACGAGTGGTCTCATCTGCGGCTAACTGCACCACCGGAATTCCCGTCCACATACTCACCACCTCAGCGATATCCTCAGCGGTTACCACCGGCTTCTGTTGCTCCTGCTCAGCCTGCCACTCTTCTTTCATCTTGCTTATTTTGTCCTCAATTTGAAGCTCACGCTGGCGTAGCTCAGCGGCATACTCATACTGCTGGGTAGCCAGGGCAGCATCTTTATCCTTACGTATACTGTCTTCAACTCGCTTGGCATCCTTCAAAGAAAGAGGCATAGTTCTATGTCTAATCCTTACCCTTGACGCCGCCTCATCAATGAGGTCAATAGCCTTGTCAGGCAGAAAACGGTCAGGTATATATCGAGCGGCTAATGTGGCTGCTGAACTCAGTGCCTCATCACTTATTATCAGGCGATGATGCTCCTCGTAGCGCTCCTTAATTCCGCGTACAATCTCCAGTGTCTGGTCAACGGAAGGCTCTTCTACCAAAACCGGTTGAAAGCGCCGCTCCAGGGCAGCGTCCCGCTCCACATACTTACGGTAGTCATCAAGGGTAGTGGCACCAATGCACTGCAGTTCGCCCCGTGACAGTGAAGGTTTGAGGAGATTAGCCGCGTCCACCGCCCCCTCAGCCGCTCCGGCACCGACCATAGTGTGGAACTCATCAATAAACAGCACGCAGTTGCCCGTAGTTTTTATCTCGTCAATAATCTTCTTTATCCGTTCTTCAAACTCGCCCCGGTATTTTGTCCCGGCTACTACCGCCCCCATATCCAGCACAATTAACCGTTTCCCCTCCAATGTCTCAGGGACATCGCCGGCAACAATACGGTGGGCCAAGCCCTCAACAATCGCCGTCTTGCCCACCCCTGGCTCGCCAATAAGAGCCGGGTTATTCTTGGTGCGACGGCTGAGAATTTGAATTACCCGCTCAATTTCCTTAGTCCGCCCGATAACGGGGTCAAGTTTTCCAGCCCGGGCGGCCTCGGTCAGGTCAATGCCCAACTGGTCCAAAGCCGGGGTACGACTGGCAGTGCGGGCAAGTTTGGACCTAGGCACACCTTGAGTTAGAATACGAGTCGTCTCAGTTCGCGCCCGGTCAAGGGTAATCCCAAAGCTATCTAATACACCAGCCGCTATCCCCTCCCCCTCACGCAGCAATCCCAGCAGCAAATGCTCAGTCCCGATATAATTATGACCGAGGTAACGTGCCTCATCTATAGCCAGTTCAATGACCCGCCTGGCCCTAGGGGTAAGCCCGGTTTCACCGGCGCTAGGTTTCTCACCACGACCAATAATAAACTCTACCGAAGCCCGTACTTTATTCAAGCCTGCACCCAGGTTAGTCAGAACCTTAGCGGCTACCCCCTCCTCCTCCCGCAGCAAACCAAGCAAAATATGCTCGGTACCAATATAGCTATGGTTAAGGTGCTGTGCCTCTTCCTGAGCATAAGTAAGAACCTTACGAGCTCGCTCTGAGAATTTCTCAAATCGGCTAGCCATCTTTTTTCTCCTTAGGCGTCCTTCCTACCTCATAACCCCGTGGCTACCTAATCCTAAATTATATAGCAACTAAGGGCAAAGGTCAAAACCAGCCAATAAAGCCCCCTGGCAGTGACATATTTTCCACAAAGGGTTACCCCCCCAGTATCGTCTGCGCTGAGGCGTTTCACTTCCGTGTTCGGGATGGGAACGGGTGGTTCCACCTCGCTCCAACCACCAAGAGGCTCTCTTACTGTATTTTACCATACTATTTAGCATAAGAAAAGAGCCCAAGCCTAAACCTGAGCTCTTTCCTTACCTAAATAGGCTCCTCACCTCAGCCAAAAATAGCATCCAAGTTCAAACTACCAGGCTTCTGGCTGGTTACCAAGCCGTAGTTTTAGGCTGGCGGTGGCGCCGGTCGCCTAAAAAGTGGTTTGCCCAGAGAGATAACAGGCCTGCGAAGCACGCCGTTAACCAGCTCAGCTATTCCCATATAGAGGAACCATATTCCCATGGCGAAGACAAAGTAGCCACCGACGTGAGCTATAATATGGTCCGGTTGTCTCAAAAAACTCATCGCGGCCATCATGAAGACACCTACATCAGCCAGCCAAATAATTATAGCAAAAGGTCGTGACCTATAACCGCCCAGATAGCCTATGGGGATAAGGACAATACCTATAGCCACCCAGACCATGGCATCGGTAATCAAGCCACCAGCCACCAGTGGCGGCGGCGCCTGTACATTGTATAGAAGCATCAGCAAGCCCTGAACCGCCTTTAGCGCTACCGCCCCGCACAAGAGAATACCCAGGAAACCAAATGCCGTTGCCCCCATGATGTTTCTATTCCTGAACAGGATTACAGTCACAATAATGAAAGCGATTAATGCGGCTATACCCCATGGCGCCGTAGCAATAGCTGACATAGGATGTACCCAACCACAGAGAAAAGGTACCGCCGAAAAAATGACAATGCCAATAGCAATGAACCCCAGTGCTTCAGGGTTAGCCCAGGCTGGTAATGGTTGTTCAGCCTTTTGTTCCATGTGCTCATAACCTCCTTTAGCTAACATAAATTTATATCAAACCTTGCTCAATACAAGGCGAAGCATAAATTTATATCAAGCCCTGCTAAATACAAGGCGGAGCACCGACTAGTGCCAGACATTATAAAGGTGCTAATCAGTCTTGTCAAGACCTTTTAGCCACGAATAGTTCACCTGATAGTCAAAATATCTGGTAACCCCATCCCCCTTTATCCCCCTTCCCCTAGGAGGGGAAGGGGGAAGAAAAAGAAAGAGGGGCTTCCGCCCCTCTTGGACACTCTATAGTTGACCTAAACGCTTGACAGAAGCATTGTAACTAATTGTAAATTAGGAGGTAGGTGGTGGATGTGAGGGATTCTTTTCCCCGTAACGGTCAAAGAAAGGAATGTAACCCTTAGTAATAATGCGGTCATTGAAGACATCGCAGACATACCCGCTTGCCTTCAAGTGGTCAACGAAACCATTTCCCTTATCCGTAAGGTAGATTGAATCACCTTCAATTTTAACATAACCCATACTTGTGAAAACCTTGAATGTAGATTCCGCGCTAAATGAGGTATGAGCAGAACCAGGATGGGATTTAGTGTGTCCTTCAGTGTGCAAAGGCTCACCTATTTTGAGTACGCCTCCAATATGCCTCAAGCCAACTAATGCGAATAAACTACCATTGCCGCCTGCATATGACAGGGTATTCATTACAGTTTCATACTCATCTCTGAAAATAGTTGCATAATCAGCTAATATGTAATCAATTGTTTTGCTAAGCGACTTCTTCAGTCGAGAACTGCCTGCAATTGTATTATCGTAATGGATAATGCGGAAGTGTGCTATATCGAAGGGCATTTCTTTATATTCGTCATGAGTGAGTATGATGGTTTGACTTTGCTTTAAGGTATGGGCTATTCCTAATTCATAAAACACGTTGGTGTTCTTTCCCGATATATCCACGACGATTATTTGGGCATTTTGTATCTCTTGCACTATATCATCGTAGACAGGATTGGTTGAAAATATTTCATCGGCCTTTCTGATTTCTACCCCTTTGCTTTTAAATATAGCCTTTACACAGTGCTCATAGGCTTGGCGAACAATATCATCTGAGAAAGGCATTACCATAAAGGCTCTTTTCATGACTCTTTCACTTTCAAGCTAGACTATTATTTAGAGCGTAGTCGCTCCATTCTCCTTTGGTAACTGCATTCTAGTTAAGAGAGCAATCACTGTCAAGACCACCACAAAAAAGAGGCGCTCTTTAAAAGACGCCCCGAGGGCGGGTGGGTGGGAAAAGATGCACAGGGGGAGTGGCGGGAGACGGGGAGAAAACAAAAGAGAGGGGCATTTCTACCCCTCTCTTTATAATCTGACTAATATCAAATCTGAAGCAGGCCAAGCCCTCGACCATTAGTACGGTTAAGCTAAAGACATTACTGCCCTTACACCCACCGCCTATCAAACAAGTAGTCTACTTGCGGTCTTACCCCCGGTGATAAATCACCGGGATGGGAGATATAATCTTGGGATGGGCTTCGCACTTAGATGCTTTCAGCGCTTATCCCGACCAGACTTAGCTACCCAGCAATGCCCCTGGCGGAACAACTGGCACACCATAGGTCTGTCCCTCTCGATCCTCTCGTACTAGAGAGAGCCTCCCTCAAATCTCCGGACGCCCACGACGGATAGAGACCGACCTGTCTCACGACGGTCTGAACCCAGCTCGCGTGCCGCTTTAATGGGCGAACAGCCCAACCCTTGGGACCTGTTTCAGCCCCAGGATGCGACGAGCCGACATCGAGGTGCCAAACCTTCCCGTCGATGTGAACTCTTGGGGAAGATAAGCCTGTTATCCCCGGGGTAGCTTTTATCCGTTAAGCCACGGCCCTTCCACACGGTACCGTGGGATC
>JAUWIC010000009.1 GCA_030605575.1 Dehalococcoidia bacterium | reverse complement strand
AGAAAGAGGGAAGGAAAATCTCACCCCTCCCCCTCCTGGGGAAAGGCGATGAGCTTGAGCTTCTAGGACTCTTCCCCGAACAGCGTTTTACCCAACCCCCGTCCCGTTTTACCGAAGCCACACTGGTCAAGACGCTAGAGCAGTGGGGCATCGGACGTCCCAGCACCTATGCCCCCATCCTGTCCACCATCCAGGAGCGGGACTACGTTACCAAAGACAAAGGCAGATTTCAGCCAACCGAACTCGGCTTTGTTGTTAATGACCTGCTCGTCAAACATTTCTCTAACGTCGTTGATATTAAATTTACCGCTAATATGGAAGAGGAATTGGATGAAATAGCCAATGAAAGCAGGGATTGGGCGGGTGTGGTCCAAGATTTCTATGTTCCCTTTGAGAAGAGTCTGCAGAGTGCCTCGCTACTTATGGAAAAGGTGAAGTTAGCTGAGGAGCTGACTGGGGAAATTTGTCCCGAGTGTGGTAAGCCGTTAATAATCAAAATGGGGCGTTACGGTAAGTTTGTCGCCTGTAGTGGCTACCCGGAGTGTAAACACACCAAGCCGTATCAGGTTAAGATTGGTGTCAAGTGTCCCCAGTGTGGCGGTGAGCTGTTGGAAAGGATGAGTAAAAAGAAGCGCATCTTCTACGGCTGCAGTAATTACCCTGATTGCCGGTTCGCCACCAACTTCAGACCCCTCCCCCAGCCCTGCCCCAACTGCGGCGGCCTCCTCACCCTATACCAGGGGAAATTGGCAAAATGCACCAAGTGCGAGTATAAAGGGAAGCTCGAAGAGAAGTAAGCAATTAAATTAAGGTAATATGTTGTGAACTTAAAGATGTCCAAAGGCTTTAGTAAATGGCTACAAATGATTGAGCCTAACGCCAAGTATTTCATGTGGGTATTTGGAATGGTCTTGGCAATTGCGACTGTTGTTAACATCTTAGATATGTTGACCCCGAGCAGTCGTCTCATACTAGTCATTTCCTTAATCCTTTTTTTCTTCGCAGGACTCATAGTATTCATCTCTGATGTACGACGGCGGTTCACTACAAGAGCCAGTAACCAACAAGAATATGCAAGAATGCCTACACGTACAGAACAGTCTGGTCGTAATAGATGGATTTTAATAGGACTATTAGTCTTAGCAGCTGTTATTTTGGTTGCCATCTTTGTGCCAAGACAACTGCAGTTAGACCCCCAAGGGTATCAAACATTCTTTATAGCTTTTGCTGGTATTGGAGCATGGGTAACTGGTATTGCCTTAGCGGTTTTTGCTTACCAGCAATACAAACTGCGCCAGACCGAACACAGACTCCTTTTCGAGCCACAGCTTCTATTAACATCTGGAAATATTTCAATAACTGGTTTGAGAACTTATCCTTTGTTAGAAAAACCAGAACCGTTTCAAATTAAGTGGACTGTTTTCATACAAAATACCAGTAACATTCCTATTTTGATTGAACATATGGAGGTCTATGTCAAGCTATTTGGAAAAGACCCTGGGAGGCTACAACCTCTTGAGCGGCATTGCCGTGTCGCGGATCCCCCCGACTTAACTATTCCATTTGAAGTTACTCTTGCTAAGCCCCAGTATGTAACATGGATTGTTGAGGGTTCTGATTCTTTTGGTTCTGCGGGTGATGCGTTTGACATTGTAAGTATAGATAGCGATAAGCGTATTTTTGTGCTTATCGCTAGGGTATCCCTTAGAAAGCCACGAGACCCAAAGGAGCCTGCCTTTTTTAAAGAAACGGTTAGTCGGCCTATCTATATTCCGAAAGATGCTAATTGGGTAAGCAAGACACCGTTTCTGGATACACATGAAAAGCAGGATTAGCTCAATGCAGGAAGTCTTTAATAAATATAAAAATTACCTGGGGGTGGAGCGGAATGTTTCACCTTATACCGTGCGTAATTATACTACCGATTTATCAGGCTTCTTTAATTTTCTTAAGACTAAGGAGATTAGTTTACTTGAGGAGGTAGACAGGTATGTCTTGCGTGATTACCTGTCCTACCTTATGGAGCAGGGCATTGTCAAGGCAAGTATTGCCCGTAAGCTGTCGGCTATTCGCTCCTTCTACCGTTACCTACTGCGAGAGAAAATAATATCCACCGACCCGGTAGCCACTACCTCCTCTCCCAAACTGGATAAGCGCTTGCCCTCCTTCCTCACCCCACAAGAGACGGTGCGACTCCTGGAAGCCCCTGACCTGTCCACACCACAGGGACTGCGCGACCGGGCCTTGATGGAGCTGCTTTATGCCGCCGGTCTCAGGGTAAGTGAGCTGGTAAACCTGGATGTGGGGCAGGTTAATTTTGATACCAATGAAATTCGGGTCTGGGGGAAGGGCTCCAAGGAGCGGATGGTGCTGATGGGCCAGCCGGCGGCCGCAGCTTTAACTGCTTACCTTAATCAGGGTAGACCCCAACTCCTGGGGGAGAAAAGGAGCGGCGCCCTGTTCGTTAATCGTTACGGGGGACGCCTCATTGAGCGAAGAGTCCAGAGGATATTGGAGAAATACACGAATATAGCCGGTATTGGTAAAAGGGTCCATCCCCATATGTTGCGCCATACCTTTGCCACCCATTTACTTGATGGCGGGGCTGGTCTAAGAGTAGTCCAGGAACTACTGGGTCATGCTAATCTATCGTCAACCCAGATTTATACTCACGTAACCAAGAGCCAGGCGAAAAAGGTATATCTAGCGGCTCACCCCATGGCACGAGAGAAGGATAAGGATGATGAGGTTGTCTAGTAACCTCACCCCCTCGGTCCCCCTCTCCGTAATATGGAGATGTATTCGTAGCATGAGGGGGAAGAGATTTTAGAGAGGGGCTCTGCCCCTCTCTTACCTACACTCCCCCTTCCCTTATTAAGGGAAGGGGGTTAGGGGGGATAGGTTGCTAAACAATCTCGAAGAATGAGAGGAATAATGAGTATCAAGGACAGGCTGCAAAAGCTCCGCCAGGGGCTGGCTGAGAAGAAGATTGAGGCTATCTTCATCTCGCAACCGGAGAATAGGCGCTACCTTTCAAGCTTTGACGGTTCGTCGGGTTATTTGTTAATTACACCACAAAATACAATTTTAGCCACCGACTTTCGCTACATAGAGCAAGCCAAGATACAAGCCCCTGACTACGAGATTTTTCCGGCAATTGGTGGTATAGTAGACTGGTTTCCCCAACTAGTAGCTGAGTTAAACCTGACGAAGCTGGGATTTGAAGCCGGGCATGTCACCTTTGCCCGGTATCAACAGTTATCTGACATATTGAATAAAGCGCCATCCCAGCTCAGGCTTATTCCTGTAGATGGGCTGGTAGAATCCCTCCGGGCGGTAAAAGAGCCTGAGGAAATTGAGCTTATAACTAAGGCTGTGGAAATAAGCGATGCCGCTATTGAATACATTGAAAATACGGTTCATATTGGTATGAGTGAGAAGGAAGTAGCCTGGGAGATAGAGAAATTCATACGGGAGAGGGGTAGCGAGACTATACCCTTTGATTTTATTGTTGCCTCTGGTCCAAATTCAGCTCTACCCCATACTAAACCTTCATCACGCACCATCCAGTCCGGGGAGCCAGTAGTAATTGATATCGGAGCTAGGGTTGGCGGTTACTCCAGCGACCTGACCCGCACTATCTGCCTTGGCACTCCCGATGATACCTTCCCTAAAGTATATGATACCGCGCTTAGAGCCCAGCTAACAGCGATGGCAACAATTACCGAAGGTATGAGCGGTGGGCAAATTGATAATCTGGCCAGGAAAGTTATTGAACAGGTAGGATATGGTCAAGCCTTTGGGCATGCTCTGGGTCACGGCATAGGGCTGGCATCACACGAGTCGCCACGCCTTGGTCCAAACTCAGCCGATAAAGTTACCTCAGGGATGGTATTTACTATTGAGCCTGGCATTTACCTTGTCGGTTGGGGAGGGGTGAGGATTGAGGACGCAGTAGTCATGGAAAATGGTAAAGTCAGGGCGATTTCAAAAGCCAAAAAAATGGGAGCTTGACATGATAACTAGTGGTGAATTAAGAAAAGGGCTTACTATTGAGCTGGAAGGTAAATTATATCAGGTGGTTGACTGCCAGCATATCAAAATGAAGCGGACCGCCTTGGTTCGCCTTAAGCTTTATGATATTCGGGCGGGGCATACTATTGAGCGAACCTTCCAGTCCAGTGAGAAATTCGTCCGTGCCCGGCTTGACTACCGCAGTATGCAATACCTCTATAATGATAGCAATTTGTATTACTTTATGGACGAAGAGAACTTTGAGCAGGTATCCCTGGATAGCAATCAACTGGGTGATACCATTAACTACTTAAAGGAAGGCATGTCCCTACAAATATCAAGCTACCAGGGCGAGCTGGTAGGCGTGGAGCTACCTACTGCCGTCGAGCTTCAAGTAATTGATACCGACCCTGGTTTTAAAGGAAATACAGCCACCGCCGGCAATAAACCAGCTAAGCTGGAGACCGGCATTACCATTCAGGTCCCCCTGTTTATTAACCAGGGGGATATTATCAAGGTTGATACTCGTGATGGCAGCTATCTAGAAAGGGTTAGTTGAGGTTAAATTGCTGAAAGCCGACCTTCATATTCATACCAAATATTCAGCCGACTGCAATACGTCCCTAGAGCAGATTATCAGCCGCTGTCAGCAGACGGGTATAAACTGCATTGCCATAGCTGACCATGGCACTATTGAAGGTGCATTGAAGATGCAGAGTATAGCTCCCTTTGTTATAATTGTCGCCGAGGAGATATTAACTCCCCGCGGCGAGATTATGGGTATGTTTCTTAGAGAGGGCATACCTAGTGGTCTGTCGGTTGAGGAGACGATATCCAGAATCAAAGCTCAAGATGCCTTGATAGCCATTCCCCACCCCTTCGATATGTTCCGGCACTCGGCTCTAGATAGCGAGATAATAGAAGAACTGGCAGAACAAATTGATGTTATAGAGGTGTTTAACTCAAGAAGCCTTCTTTATCGGTCTTCGGCTAAAGCTCAGCTCTTTGCTCAGAAGTATGGTATCCCGGGAAGTGCTGGCAGTGATGCCCATACCCCCTCTGAAATAGGTAATGCCTATGTAGAGATGCCTGAATTCAACGGCAAGGATGACTTCATCAACGCTTTAGCCCAGGGCAGGATTGTTGGGCGCAGGACAAATCCCTTAGTTCATCTTAACAGTGCTTGGACAAGGCTAAAAAGCAATCTTAAATAAGCGGTGAGCAATGTATCAACTCGGTTGGTTTTCCACAGGTAGAGATAAAGCGGCTAGAGACCTGCTACAAGCGGTAAACAGCCGCATCAAGCTCGGCGAGATTGAGGCTGAGATAGCTTTTGTTTTCAGCAACCGTGAGCCTAATGAATCAGAAGAGAGTGATTTGTTCCTTAAGCTGGTTGAGGATTATCATATCCCCCTTATCAGCTTTTCTTACCAAAAATTTCAAACCAGGCAAAGCACTCCCGTCCCGGGACAAACAGAAAGCTTGCCTCTATGGAGGCTTGACTATGACCGAGAGGTAATAAATCGTTTACGGGACTTCCGCCCCGACCTGTGTGTCCTGGCTGGTTATATGCTCATTGTCGGCAAAGAGATGTGCCAGAGATATAATATGATTAACCTTCACCCGGCGGCTCCGGGTGGGCCTGCCGGGACGTGGCAGGAGGTAACCTGGCAACTAATTAATAGTGAGGCTCAGCAAACAGGAGTAATGATGCATCTGGTAACCCCTGAGCTGGATAAAGGACCGCCGGTAACCTATTGCACCTTCTCTATTAGAGGCAAACCATTTGACAGATACTGGCAGGAAATAAGGGAGCATCCCCTTGAAGAGATTAAAAAACAGGGCGAGAATAATCCCTTATTTAAGCTCATCCGACAATACGGACTGGCTAGAGAATTCCCCCTGATAATATCTACCCTCAAGGCTTTTAGCCAGGGTAAAATTAGGATAGAGGCAGATAAAAAAGTCGTTGACTCTGGGGGTAGACCCGTTAGCGGCTATAACCTGACCGATGAAATAAATAAAATAGTAAGAGAGGCAAAGCCTCCAAATATGATTATAGGGAGTTTTAGAGGGACGAAGTCCCTCTAAGAAATTACTTCCCCTTCCCCTTGATAAGGGGAAGGGGATACAGAGGATAGGGTTTCCTAATAAAAACCTAAGGGGGTGAGGTAGATAAGAAATGGCGAACTTTATTTGTTTTGACCTGGAAGGACCGCTATCACCTCAAGATAATGCCTATGAGCTAATGAAGCTTTTCCCCAACGGAGATAGGCTCTTTGAGGTTATCAGTCGTTACGACGATTTATTGACGTTAGAAGAAAGGGAGGACTATGAACCGGGGGATACCCTGGCTCTTATCGTGCCCTTCCTGGTGCTTCATAATATCTCAGCTAACGATATTGCCGACCTAGCCAGTAAGGCTAGCTTAACTGGTGGCGCCGAAAAGCTTATCGCCTGGCTAGAGTCTAAAGTCTGGAAGGTGTTTTGTATTACCACTACTTACGAACAGTACGCCATTCATATTACTCACAAACTGGGCATTTATACCCATAATGTTGCCTGTACTCCATTCCCTGGGGAGAGACTGCACCTAACATTAGGTAAAGAGGAAACCGCCCTATTACAACAAACTGAGGCAGATATCCTGACAATGCGCCCGTTTGATGACGACGCCAGGATTAAACAAAGCCTGGACCACTTCTTCTGGGAAAAACTGCCGACTACTGAGCTAGGTGAAGTAATAAAAGAAGTAAAGCCGGTGGGTGGACGGCGTAAATTAGCTGCCCTAAACAGATTTGCTGAAAAATATGACCAGCCACCAGCCAGCTGGGTGGTAGTCGGTGATAGCATTACCGATTTCAGGATGCTCCAGGCAGTGGACGAGGCAGGAGGACTAGCCATTGCTTTCAATGCTAACCAGTATGCCCTGCCCTACTCAACTATGAGCCTGGCGTCCACATTGCTCAGTGACCTGACCGAAGTGCTTGAGGCATGGCAAAAGGGTCAGCGCAGTAGAGCAGAAAAGGTAGTAAAAGCCAAAGAGAAAACGGGAGGGGTGGGGGATAGGGGCTACTTTCACTGGCTATCGGGCAGAAAAGATATAGACAACGTTATTGAGATTCATAAGAGGATAAGACGCCTGGTTAGGGAAGAGGCAGGCAAGCTAGGCTAAAGCTAAAAGGATTCTAGGAGTATGACATGGCTTTTAAAGTAGTGATAACCATGCACCACCTGGCTGGGGATGAGGAGGAATGTCGGAAGATAGGTGGTGAGCTTTTCACCATCCCCTGTTACACCGAGGACGAGGTTATTGCGGCTACCCATGATGCTGATGCTGTAATAACTGGTATGGAGTGCCCGGTACCTTACACCCGAAAGGTAATAAGCAAGCTGGAAAAGTGTAAGATAATTCATAATGTGGGCGCCGGCTATGAGCGTATAGACGTTCCGGCAGCAACTGATTATGGTATCTGTGTTTCTTTTCCCGGGGATTACTGTGTCGAGGAAGTGGCTGAGCACTCTATGGCGCTTCTCCTTGCCTGCGCCAGAAAAATCCTCCGCCTTGATAGAGCGGTAAGACAGGGAAACTGGGGGTTTCCTGCCCGACACGAAATGCTGGAGGTATGGTCGCCTATGTTTCGGATAAAGGGGCAAACCCTGGGCATAATTGGCTTCGGCAGGGTTGGACGCCTCCTCGCCCCCAAAGCCAGAGGCTTCGGGTTAAGGGTTATTGCCTATGACCCTTATGCGCCTCCTGATGTATTTAAGGAATCAGGTGTTGACCAGGTAACACTTGACCAGTTGCTTAGAGAATCAGACTACGTCTCAGTTAATGCCGCCCTGACCGAAGATAACCGCCACCTGCTGGGAATAGAAGAATTCAGGAAGATGAAACCGACAGCCTATTTTATTAATTGTGCCCGGGCTGAGCTTGCCGATGAGAAAGCATTATATACTGCCCTGGCTAATGGCTATATTGCCGGCGCCGGGCTGGACTTGATAGCCGGGGAAGCTATTAGTTTAGACCATCCTTTACTCCAACTGGAAAACGTAATCTTTACCGCCCATTCGGCGTGGTACTCGGAACATTCTATAGCCGAAATAAGGCAAAGGGCCTATGAAAACATCGGGCGGGTCTTTCGTGGAGAATGGCCCAGGTGGTTTATCAATCCTGAGGTCAAGGAGAAATTCCTGGAGAGGTGGGGAAAGCAAAAGTAACTATAAAGGAGGAGTTATGAGGCAATTAAGTGAATTAAAAAAAGCTATGAAAGGGGTATTTGTTGTTCAAACCACACCATTCAATAAAGATGGTAGCCTTGATTTGGAGGGTGTGCGAGCCAACACCCGTTGGCTAGTTGAACGTATGGCAGGTAAAGATTTTGTATTCGTACCACTGGGCAGTACCGGGGAGTTTTATGCTATGTCTGATGATGAGTGCCAAGCCGTTATCAAAACGGTCGTAGAAGAGGTGAATGGAAGACTTCCGGTATTTGCCGGGACGGCGCGGGCTGGTACCCGAGAGACCATTAAAATGTGCCAGTATGCCCAGGCGGTAGGTGCCGATGGGGTTCAGGTTGTCCTTCCCTACTATCACATTCCAGAAGAAGAGGGTATGTATCAACACTACAAACAGGTAGCTGAAAGCGTCAACATCGGTGTGATGCTTTATAATAACCCCGGTGTATCCGGCTCCTGGGTCAAGCCAGCTTTAATGGCCAAGTTATCCAAGATACCAAATTTCATAGCCGTTAAAGAGAGTACACCGAGTGTTTTGTCCTACTACTGGATGCAAAAGACTGTAGACCCGAAAGACACGGCAATTCTGTGCGGGCCAGGCGAGCAGATGTTTTCTTTCGAAGCGCCACATAATTGCCCTGGCTTTGTCACTTTCATCGCCAACTTTGCCCCGGAACTCTCGTATTCAATCTATGAGGTGGCGGTTGCCGGAGATTTCAATAAAGTAACTGAGCTGGTCGACTCTCTGGCTCCCTTTTACAGCTTTATAGGCAACGCGGTAGAGAATCACGGTCCGCACACTGGCGTTCCCGGTGCCGGTGGTATATCTTCAGGGTATATGTTTATTGGTGTAGTTAAGGCGGCAATGGATATTGTCGGGTTGAGGGGTGGCGAGGTCAGGCTACCTCTGGTTGGCCTCAATAAAGAAGAAAAGGCTGAACTTAGTAGCATCCTCAAGGCAATGAAGCTAGTCAAGTAAATCTCAATAAGATTGTGGTGGGCTTGGCTAGAGGAAGCCAGGTTGACCTTTATCAATGGGAGTTTTAGAGGGGCGAATACGGGGTGGAAAGCCCCTCTTAAGAAATTGTCTTCCCCCTTCCCCTTAGTAAGGGGAAGGGGGATAAAGGGGGATAGGGTTCAGGTGAGTAATATTGAGATAACCGGTCTGGGGGCGCTGAATATAGACCGCTTATACCAGGTAGAGCGTATCCTTGATGACGGTGAAACGGTAGTAACCGAGACCAAATCCTCTCCCGGTGGCTCAGCCGCCAATACCATTTATGGCTTAGCCAAGCTCGGGGTGAGCACTGGCTTTACCGGCGTGGTCGGTGATGATGCCGAAGGCAAAATACTGATACAGGATTTCCAAAAAGTAGGCGTAGATACTTCTCAAATCAGGGTCAAGCCGGGGGCAAAAACAGGCTCAGTGTTGTGTCTCAGCGATAAACTGGGCAGGCGCTCCCTCTATGTTACCCCCGGTGCCAATAACCTGCTGACTAGGGATGATTTGGACTTGACCTACATAAACCAGGCCAGAATGCTCCACCTCTCTTCCCTGGCTGATGATAGGCAGTTCAAGATATTGCTGGAGCTGATGGACGGGTTAGATTCATCTACCAGGCTTAGTTTCGCTCCCGGGGCACTATATGCCCGAAAGGGGCTCAAGGCTCTGGCTCCAATATTAAGCAGGACTCACATTCTTTTTATTAACCGGAATGAAATAAAGCAGTTAACCGGTGAGAATATTGTAAATGGAGCCCAAAGCTGTCTTAAACAAGGCTGCTCTATTATTGTGGTTACCCTGGGCAGAGGAATAAGTCTGGAGTTAGGCAAAGGGACTGGTCACAGGACAGTCACCGCTATTTGTTACATCAGGGATGCCGAGACGGAACACGCAATTCAACCCAGTAACCGGGATATAGTGTCTCCAGCCGATACTACTGGTGCCGGTGATGCTTTCGCTACCGGATTCCTCTACGGTCTACTTAAGGGAAAGGGACTTGAAGAGTGTGGGCGTCTCGGCGACGTCGTAGCTCGTTTCTCCATTACCAAGCTAGGCACCAGGCAAGGCTTCCCCACCCTTAACCAACTAGCCCCACGCTACCGAGAGCTTTATGCTAAAGAATAAGGGCTAAGGAATCTAGCAACTAGATAATTTGCGTATATTAGCAGCAAGCTATTGATTCTTCTACGGAACTCTGAGCACCTCATTGTGCTCACCCACATTGCGTAGAATTAGAGTGTCATCCCTGAACTCAAATGACAAGCGGACTGACTTACTAGCCCTGGCTTCCCATACACCCTTTGTACCTTCTATTTTTTTGACCTGAAGGCTTGGATGCCGAATATTATTAACCAAAAAGGAGAGCGCCTTCTCAACTGCTCTCCTTTGCCGCTGATTTAATCTTTGATACGCCTTTTTAAATCGTTCTGTCCGTGCTATTTTCATTCCGGCGTTCTACGACCTCAACTCGGCAACTAGTTCATCTACCGAATCGTATGTTTTTAGCCGCCCCATTCTTATATCCTCATCTGCTTCCCGCTCACCCTCCTGCCATTCCCTTGTCCAAAAGTATGCTTGGTCCCTGTCTACGAGTTTCTGCACAACTACACTTATAGCTCCATCCTCAACCACAAATCTAAGATAGTCCCCGTCTTGAATATGGGCAGCTTTGCGCAAAGAGGAAGGTAACGTAATTTGACCTCGACGTGCTACTCTTACAGTCTCAGTCACCATGAAAACACCTCCTTGTCATTCCTATCTGTATTTCCATAATTCCATAATTCCGCTTTTCCTAGTCTAGCACATCTATAACACTCTGTCAATACTTCACCAAGCAATTGTTATCGATACTCAGGCAGAATGTCCCTTCCCTAAACGCATTAGCCCCACGCTACCGAGAGCTCTGTAATAAGCAGCTATAGCTATTTTGGTGGTTTGGTAAGGACTTCATCTACAATACCATACTCTACTGCCTGCTCCGGATTAAGGTAGAAGTCTCGGTCAGTATCATGAACTATCTTTTCCAGTGGTTGACCGGTGTGCTTAGATATAATACCTCGGATTAGGTCTTGCATCCGCATAATCTCGCGGGCAGCAATTTCTACATCAGCTGCCTGCCCCTGAGCGCCGCCAAATGCCTGGTGCAGGTGGATGGTGGAGTTGGGCAGAGCATAGCGCTTGCCCTTGGCTCCAGCACAAAGGAGCAATGTCCCCATACTGGCTGCCAGCCCAACACAGATGGTTGATACATCAGGGCGTATAAGCTGCATCGTGTCGTAAATAGCCAGACCGGCACTGATGATACCGCCGGGGCACTGGATGTAGAGGCTTATGTCTTTATCTGGGTCCTCTCGTTCCAGATAGAGAAGCTGAGCAACAACCAAATTAGCTACGATGTCACTAATAGGCATGTTTAGCATAACTATGCGCTCTTTTAATAACATGTCGTATATAGTGTGTTGTATTCGTTCCCCCCGGGGTCCAGTCTCAATCACCGTAGGAAGAATATTCATTGGTTGGGTATTCATTTTTGCCCCTCCTTCTGTGGTGTCTCAATACTTATATTTAAAATTATTTAGTAACCTCACCCCCTTAATCCCCCTCGCTTACCTACATTCCCCCTTCCCTTATTAAGGGAAGGGGGTCAGGGGGATGGGTTGCTAAACGACCTCATATTTGAACCTTGAGCTATTTCTACCAGTCGCTGTATAGTTTTTCGCGTCATTAACGTCTGCTTTATTGATTCACGAGCCTGTGGAGTATTCAGGAACCCCTCCAGTTCGTCTTTTTTGCCCTCATCGGCATCCTTGGTCATATTTTTAATCTCAGTACCTATCCCAGAGTCACTGACTTTAATTTTTTCCACCCTGGTAACCTCTTCAAGCACCAGCGACCAAATAGTCCTCTTGGTGGCTAGCGGACGTAGTTCTTCTCGTATTTCCTCCTCTGTCTTGTTAATACGGCTAAGATATTCCTCTAAACCGCTACCACCTGCTTGCCAGCGTTGTAACCGTTGGTTAAGGAGTCGGTCAACCTCCACTTCTACCAAGACTGGGGGGAACTCTACTTGCGTAACGTCAACCACTGCTTCCACAACCCGTTCCTCAAAATCTATCCTGGTTTTCTCCTCAGCTCTGAGCCTTAAATCAGCTAATATCTGTTCTCGGAGTGAATCCAAGGTCTTAAATTTGGGGTCAATTTCCTTAGCCAATTCGTCATTTAACTCAGGGAGCACCTCTTGCTTTATCTCAATAACCTTCACCTTAAACCAGGCCTCTTTCCCCACCAGCTCGCTTTTAGGATAATCTGGGGGGAATTGGAGCCGGAACTCCTTCTCCTCATCCCTCTTCATCCCCACCAACTGTTCAGCAAATCCAGGCACTGGGAAGGAATAGTTCTGAAGAACCTGATATTGAGCCCCCTTTTGGTTGATAAAAGGCTTATCTTCAACACTACTCTCAATATCTAAAACTGCTAAATCATTAAAACCTACTGGACGCTCTACCGGCTCCCAGGCAGCCTGTTGATGGCGCAGTCTCTCTATTATGGCGCTAACATCATCCTCGCTTACTTCTACCGGCTCTGGTGTAACTTGAATATGGTGATAATCACCAAGCTTAACCGTAGGTCGTAACGGCACTATTACCTTAAATATCACCGGGTCAGTTTGAGCTACCTCAATATGGGGCTGAACAATAGCCTCCAATTTTTGCTCTTTGATCGCCTTGTCACAAGCCTCAGGCAGTAGATTACTTAGCGCATCTTCCAAGAGACTCTCTTTACCTAAGTAGCGCTCCAGTATTGCCCGCGGCGCCTTGCCTTTACGGAAGCCGGGAATATCTGTTTTCTTGACCAGGCGGTGATAGGACTCCTCTAAGGACTCTTCGACCTCAGCCGGCTCCATCTCAATGCTCAGGAATACCTGGCTATCTTCTATTTTCTCGTTGGTTACTTTCACCTTTTCTCCCGCAGCCGCAGGTGTAATTCAGCCAGCTGCTCCTCAGTAACTGGTGAAGGAGCATTGAATGTTAAATCGGCAGCCTCCTGGGTTTTAGGAAAGGCAATTACCTCCCTGATGGTTTCCTCTCCTGCCAGTAGCATCACCATGCGGTCAATGCCGTGGGCTATACCACCATGAGGCGGAGCCCCATAGTCAAAAGCCTCAAGTAGATGCCCGAAGCGCTCCTTAATCTCTTCATCACTATAGCCCAGCAGTCTAAATATCTTCCGTTGAAGCTCAGCGGTGTAAATTCTGAGGCTACCGCCAGCAATTTCACAGCCATTACATATTATATCATAATGTTTAGCCCACACTTTCTCCGGGGCGGTATCCAGTAAGGGCACGTCTTCATCCCTGGGTGCAGTAAAGGGATGATGCATTGGCTCCCATCGTCTTCCCTCCTTACTACGCTGTAACAATGGGAAATTCACAATGAAGGCAAAGGCAAGAAGATGTGGGTCGTCCAACTTAAGCCGATGCCCCATCTCCCGGCGTAGTTCACCCAACGCCATATCAACCAGCTCAGGCTTACCAGCTATAATAAGTAGAAGGTCGCCCACATTTGCCCCCAAACACCTGGCTATTTCTTTAATCTGGTCTAAGGTTAGGAATTTAGCCGCCACCGACCTTACCATTTCAAGGGTTAAATTGCTTAAACTACCAGCCGAGGCAGCTAGTGACATAGTCACCAAGCCCTCAGCCCCGAGACCTTGCACCAGCTTATTTAGTTCATCAAGCTGACTTCGGCTATAGGCAGCACAGCCAGGGGCACATATACCCTTTACCTTACCTCCCCCCGCCAGAGCCGAACGAAAAACGGCAAAGTCAGACTGAGCAGCAATGTCGGTCAGGTCTCTTATCTCCAGACCAAAGCGCAAATCAGGCTTATCGGTACCATACCGTTCCATTGCCTCAGCGTAGGTAAGACGAGGGAAAGGTTTTATAAGCCCCCAATCAGGTTTAATCGTCTCCACCATAGTGGTGAAAAGCTCCTCAAACAGGTTGAGGATGTCCTCCTCCTCAACGAAGCTCATTTCTAGGTCAAGCTGGGTGAACTCAGGTTGACGGTCAGCGCGTGTATCCTCATCCCGAAAGCACCTGGCTATTTGATAGTATTTCTCCATACCAGCCACCATTAACAATTGTTTGAGTTGTTGCGGTGACTGAGGTAGGGCATAAAACTTGCCGGGATAAAGACGACTAGGCACCAAGTAATCCCGAGCTCCCTCAGGGGTGCTCTTAATCAGGATTGGTGTTTCTATCTCAATAAATCCTCTAGCATCCAGGAAATTACGAATAAATTTCACTACCTTGTAGCGAAGGAGTAGGTTTTCCCTCATCCGAGTCCGGCGCAGGTCAAGATAGCGATACCTGAGCCGTAGGCTTTCCTCCACCTCAGTATCTTCACTGATATAGAAAGGCGGCGTCTTTGACGGATTAAGTATTTCTGTATCCTGGGCGATAACCTCAATGTCACCGGTAGCCAATTTGGGGTTCTCAGTCCCCGGGGGACGAGGGGCGACTTCACCACTAACCCTGACCACATATTCACTACGCATCTCGCTAGCTACCTGGTGGCATTGCTCGGAAGTTTCGGGGTTAAATACCACCTGAACTATGCCTTCCCGGTCACGCAGGTCGATGAATATTAACCCGCCGTGGTCACGACGTCGGTCTACCCAACCAGCCAGGGTTACCTTGGCGCCGACATTCTTTTTGTTCAACTCACCACAACTATGACTTTTAAGCAAAATTATCCCCTCTTTTTAGCCATCTTCAACTAAAGCTAGCCAGCCTCACCAATATTGGTCAAGCCATGCCAGTGTTCTTCATTCATCTATGATGCTTACCAACCTCTTAGTAGGGCATCGTAGGCATACTTTGTAGCCAAGCCCAAATGGTAGTGCCAAGCACAGCGAACATAATACCAAAAATTATGGCATATATTCCCAAGCAGATAAAGAATATTCTCCAGGCCAACCCCCAAGCCAATTGCCAGGTTGGTTTAACCACCACTTTCTCCATTTCCTCTTTCTCCATTTTTTATTTGCCTCCTTTTTGTTTTAGTAGCCAGTATTCTAAGCTATCAGCTAAAGCCAGCCAGCTAGCTTCAATAATATTGGTTGAGCTACCGACAGTCCGCCACTGTTCCACCCCGTCGCTGGACTCCATAAGGACACGAACCTGAGACTCGGTGCCAACACTTTCCTCAAGGATGCGAACCTTATAGTCAACTAGCTTGACTTGAATCAAGCTGGGGTAGAACTGCAGCAGTGCTTTGCGTAATGCCGCATCCAGGGCATTAACCGGTCCGTTACCCTCAGCTACAGTATGTATAATTTCGCTGCCCACCTTTACCTTCACCGTTGCCTCAGACAGCATTTCCTCCAGGTTTTTTCGAGTCGGTGGACGTCGCTTCCTCTCAACCACCACCATAAAGTCAACCAGCTCAAAGGGTGGTTCATAATCCGGGTTAGCCCGGTGGACCAATAGCTCAAAGGAGGCTCCGGCATTCTCATACTGGAAGCCACGGCTCTCCAGAAACTTAACCTGATTCAGTAGCTTCTGGGCTTCTTCACCTTTCGGGGGCAAATCTAAGCCCATCTCCTTTGCCTTGTACAGGATATTCCTCTTACCTGATAACTCAGATACCAGTGCCCGTGGTCGATTACCAACCCGGTCTGGGTCTATATGCTGATAGCTCCCCGTCCATTTAGCCAGGGCTGAAACATGAATCCCGGCCTTATGAGCAAAGGCACTGGAGCCCACGTAAGGCGAAGAGGCATCAGGAACAAGATTAGACACCTCACTCACATAGCGTGATATCTCAGTTAATTTAGCTAACTGCTCATCGGTAACACAATCAATACCCATTTTGAGCTTCAAATCCGGGATAATAGAACAGAGGTTAGCATTGCCGCAGCGTTCACCATAGCCATTGATAGTCCCCTGAACCTGAGTAACCCCAGCCTGAACCGCAGCCAGGGTATTAGCCACCGCTAATTCACTATCATTATGAGCGTGAATACCCAGCGGCACGGTGGTCAGCCTCCTGGCGGCTTCAACAGCAGTCGTTATCTCGCTGGGCATTGAGCCCCCGTTAGTATCACACAGCACCAAACAGCTAGCCCCGGCTTCAGCCGCTACCTCTAAAACACGCAGGGAGTAACTGGGGTTAGCCTTAAAACCATCAAAGAAGTGCTCAGCATCAAAGAAAACGGTAAGCCCCTTTGTCCTGAGATAGCCTATTGAATCGGCAATCATACCAAGGTTTTCCTCCAGGCTAGTTTCTAATACCCTGGTAACCTGTAACTCCGAGCTCTTACCGACGATAGTAACTACCTCTACCCCGGCGCTAGCCAGAGCCTGGAGGTTAGCATCGGCTTCGGTATTAGCCCCTGGTCGTCTGGTGCTACCAAAGGCAACCAGTTTAGAATAGGGAAGGGTCAGGCTTTGAGCCTCGGTGAAGAACTCAATATCTTTAGGATGAGAGCCAGGCCAGCCGCCTTCTATAAAGTGGATACCCAGCTCATCAAGCTTGCGGGCAATGTTTAGCTTATCAACCACCGAGAAGGAAATACCCTCTGTCTGGGCCCCATCCCGCAGTGTGGTATCATAAAGTTGAACTGATGACAACTTTCAGCCTCCCGCCTTTCCGGCAATTAATTCTCCCATCTCTCATTCCTATTCAGCGTCCCAAGCAATACAGTATCACAACCCTGATACATCCTCAAGGTATTCTACTAAATTCCACGCCTATCCAGTCAGAAGCGGCTTTGCCACTTTGGTATCGCCTCCGGGTTGACCACAAACTCAGGTACCTCGCCCCGTAGAGCACTAAGGCAATTCTCCATCTGGACAATGGGCAACTGCCACATGACTTCTGGGGTGAGCGAAGCCGCATGAGGAGCGTATAGTGTCTTGAAGAAAATATCTTCACCGAGCAGAGGATTATCAGGCTGGGGAATCTCCGGTTTAAAGACGTCCAAGGCGGCACCCGCTATCCAGTCCTCTCTCAAGCCCTTAGCCAGTGCCTCTTCATTTACTAGACTTCCCCGGGATGTATTCACCAGGTAGGCGGTAGGCTTCATCATCCTGAGTTGAGGTTCTCCGATAAGTCCTATCGTTTCCGGGGTTTCTACGGCATGAAGAGTTACCAAGTCTGACTCCTTGAGCAGGGTCTCCAGGTCAGTAAGTTCCACCTCCAGTGCTTTAGCCTTTTCCGCGGGTATGTAAGGGTCAAAAGCTAGAAGCCTAACTCGGAAAGGGCGAAGAAGCTCGGCTACTCTGGAGCCAATCCTGCCTAACCCCACAATACCCACCGTTTTGTCCTGGAGGAGAGTGCTGGAAACACTGCGCCATAGACCCAAGCGAGCGTTGTGGTCAGCAAGCTTAAAGTTTTTCGCCAGTGTCAGGAGCATACCCACAGTAAACTCAGCTACCGATAGGTAGTGCAAATCCAGTGGGGCGTTGGTGACTAAAATGCCTAAATCGGTGGCAGCACTAACGTCTATGTCGCCGACTCCGATAGCCCTCTTGGCGATGACCCTTAATTTCTTCCCCGCCTCTATAACCCGACGGGTTATGTGCCCGTCTCCGGTAGATATCATGATAGCATCCATACCCTGGACTTTCGCCACCAGTTCGTCCTCAGTATAGTGCCAGGGGTCGGTGAATAAGCGCCCTAGAGTTACCTCACACCCTGCCGCCTCAAGAGTACGGACTATATCTTCCCGGTCGGCATCTCTGCCCGTCAACCATACCTTCCACTGCTGCTTTTCCATCTCTTACTCCCATCACTTGTCGTGGTTAAGGCTCAGTCACCTTGCCTCTTAGCCGGCTATCCTTTTAGCCACTAAATCTCCCATCTCCTTGGTGCCTACCTTTATCTTACCCTCGCTCATTATATCATAGGTGCGATAACCCTCTTTTAGTACCTCATCAACGGCAGCCTCAATAATCCCTGCCTCACTTATTAAGCTAAAGGAGTAACGCAGCATCATGGCGACACTAAGAATGGTAGCAATAGGATTAGCCATATTTAGTCCAGCCCGGCGGGGAGCACTGCCGTGAATCGGCTCATACAAACCGAATATATTAACCCCTTCTTTAGGCACTCCGGCCAGGCTGGCTGAGGGCAGCATCCCCATAGACCCAGCCAGCATTGATGCTTCATCGGAAAGAATATCACCAAACATATTGCTGGTAACAACAACATCAAAGTATGTTGGGTTCTGGATTAGCCGCATACCGCAGGCGTCGACGAACATGTGCTCTAGCTCAACATCAGGGTATTCTTCAGCTACCTCTATAGCCACCTGCCGCCATAGCCGGGAGGACTCCAGTACATTAGCCTTGTCCACCGAGACCAGTTTTTTACGCCGCCCCCGTGCCAGCTCAAAGCCAACCCTGACAATACGCTCAATTTCCTGCTCTGAGTAGGCCATTGTGTCGGCAGCCCGCCGGCCCCGGGGTGTCTGCCACTGCCGTTTCGGCCGGCCAAAATAGAGACCACCGGTAAGCTCACGAACAAATATGAAATCCACCCCCTTGATAACCTCTGGCTTCAGGTTGGTGGCATCAACCAGCACCGGAAAGACCTTGACCGGGCGTAGATTAGCAAACAGCCCCAGCCTTTTTCTTAATGCCAGGAGACCATCTTCAGGACGAACCTTAACCTGGGGGTCATCCCACTTAGGACCGCCTACTGCTCCCAGCAATACGGCATCACTACCCTGACATATCTTTAAGGTATCCTGAGCCAAGGCTACCCCGGTTTCATCAATGGCAACCCCACCCACCAGTTCATAATGCAGATTGAAATTGTGTCCAAACCTCTTGCCTATCGCCTGCAGGACCTTAACTGCCTCAGCAGTAACCTCAGGACCAACACCGTCACCGGGCAAAACAATCAGGTTAAATTCCACCCTAAATCCTCCTGTTAGCTAATCTTTTCTTAGTATATTCAATCAGCCCACCAGCAGCAATCAGCCCAGCCATAAAGTCAGGGTAAGGCTTGGCAGTAAACTCCATGTCTCTGGTCAGGTTTTTTATCCTGCCGCTTGATAGGTCAACCTCCAGTATATCACCAGCCTCGGTGTTATCCACCGCCTCCCCACACTCAAGCAAGGGCAAGCCAATGTTTATGGCGTTACGGAAAAAGATGCGGGCAAAGGTCCTGGCTATGATACAGGAGACGCCAGCCGCCTTAATCGCCAGCGGGGCATGTTCCCGCGAAGAGCCACAGCCAAAGTTGGTCATGGCTATAATTATATCCCCCGGCTCAACCTTACTAACAAAATCCTTATCTATATCCTCCATGCAGTGCTTGGCCAGCTCCGCCGGCTCCGACACATTCAGATACCGCGCCGGAATAATCACATCCGTATTAACATCCGCCCCGTATTTATGAACTTTGCCTTTTAACATCTGGGAACCCCTCACCCTTTATCCCTCTCCCCTTAGGAAGGGGAGAGGGAAGAGTATTTTTTTTAAAGGGGCTTCGCCCCTTTTAATCCCCTTGCCCCGTACTTATGAAGGTTACCTTTCAACATTAAGAGATGGCCTCCTTATTTGCTGGGTAAAAAGTGGTCAAAAAGGCTCCAACGGTCTTTCCATCCTTTCTCAGTAAGAGACTTTTTACCAAACCTTCTCTCCCAGTTGTGTGTACCATGTGCTGGATGAGATATGCAAGCGTTACCAACTTCTAATCGTGTAGCTATCCAATATGAAGGGCTTTTGTTCCCATCAGGATTTCCTAGCTCAACAAACACAACAAATCGCTCCCGATTTTTATGCTCATTTGAATCAGCCCACTTTTCATCGGTAGCGCGAAGAATGAATGTGCTTGACCGCTGAGGATGGCATGCTTTGACTTGTACATAACCAATCTTCGAGCCATCCCTATTTGCAATCATAAGATCATCATCTGGGAAATTCTCAGGTAACAAGGAAACACATATACCTCGCTTTGCAAATTCAGCCGCAACATAAAGTTCGCCTGCAAAACCACCTAATTTCTTAATCCACTGTGGTGTCTTAGGCATAGATACTACCCCTGCTCATCTTATAATGTAAACGAATTTCATCCAATTAAAGCTCCTGCAAAGCCTTCTCAAAGTCCTCTACTCTCGGTGGTTTTTTGCCTTTGCCCGGTTCAATGGTATACCCTTAAAACACCAGTCGCATCCAGCACATGGTTGCCTCTCCCATGGCAAACTCTTTGTCCGCAATAAATCCCTCTTTCAGGTATAGATTAAAGGCGGGGGTATTACGGTCAGCCACCAGTATTACCCCTTTATACCCGTCTTTCTTGGCTTCATTATAGAGAAAATGTAGCATTTTGCGACCCAACCCCTGCTTTTGGCAGGCAGGTAGTGTGCCAAGGATTATCAACTCAAGGTAGCGGTCTTCATACTTTGGTTCCTCTTTATGAACTACCTCAAACTCCCTGACAATACGCCATCCCAAAGCCCGGTATAGAGAAAAGATAAACCTCATCAGCGCTGGTTTAGATGGTTCTACTGTAGAATCTAAAGAAAGTGAAGCACAAACAAGCTTATTATCTTTCCGAATCCCGTACAGTAAGACTCTTTTGGCCCCTCCGAAGCAGTCAAGAAAAGCGTTCATCAGTGGTCCCGTTGCCTCTGGTTTAGCATCAAG
>JAUWIC010000030.1 GCA_030605575.1 Dehalococcoidia bacterium | reverse complement strand
AGCTATAATCGCCAGCTCCCTGGAGAAATTCGCTACCGAGATTAGGGGTCTGCAACGAACTGAGACCCGAGAGGTAGAAGAACCCTTTGGGGCAACTCAGACTGGCTCTTCAGCAATGCCTCACAAACGTAATCCTGAACTCTGTGAACGAATCTGTGGCTTAGCCCGATTGGTAAGAGGCTATGCCCTAACCTCAATGGAAAATGTCACGCTGTGGCACGAACGGGACATCAGCAATTCCTCTACCGAGCGTATCACCCTGCCTGACTCCTGCCTTGTCCTGGATTACTGCCTCGCCCTTTTCACCTCGGTAATGAGGCGACTGCAAATCTACCCCCAAAGGATGAAACGGAATATAGGACTTACCAAAGGCTTAATTTTCTCCCAGCGAGTAATGCTGGCTCTTATAGATAAAGGACTCTCCCGGCAACAAGCCTACGAACTGGTACAACGAAATGCTATGAAAGCCTGGCAGGGAAACAAAAACTTCCTCAGCCTGCTCAAGGCTGACCCCGAGGTTACGGCCACCCTGCCACCGGAAAAGCTTGAGCCGCTCTTTGACTACCAATACTACCTGCGTTACATCAACGAGATTTTCAAACGGTTGGGCTTAACCGAAGCCCAGTGGAAAGAGAGACCCGGCTTCGCTGAGCCCACGGAACTAAGTCCTAAAACAATATGAGTATTAATTCCTCAGTGTTGATGAAGACAGACCTGCCCCTCCCCCTGTTTGTCCGGGGCAAGGTACGGGATACCTATGGCCTAGGTAACCTGCTGCTCATTGTAGCTACTGACCGTATCTCAGCCTTTGACTCGGTTCTACCCTGCGGTATTCCCGACAAGGGCCTGGTACTTAACCAGCTCTCGGCTTTCTGGTTCAACAAGACCAGGAATTTAGTCCCCAATCACCTGATAGAAACGGTTAACGATGTTCACTGCCTTGATTCATATCTCCCCCCCGAAAGCCGCTTTGCTTACCCTCCTTACCTTAGTGAACGGTCTATGATTGTCAACAAAGCCAAGCGCATTCCTGTTGAATGTGTGGTGCGTGGCTACCTCTCAGGGTCAGCCTGGGCAGAATACCAAAAGCTGGGCACCATTTTCGGGGAATCGCTACCTAAAGGCTTAAAGGAAAGTCAGGAATTGCCCCAACCATTATTCACCCCCACCACCAAAGCCGAGACGGGGCATGACCTGCCGCTGAGTATGGATGAGATAAAGAGACTGGCCGGTGAAGCTATAGCTGAAGAGATGAAGGAGAAAAGCCTGGCTATTTATAACTACGCACGAAACTACGCCCAAGCCAGAGGTATTATCATTGCCGATACCAAGATGGAATTTGGGCTGAACGATGATAAGCTTATCCTTATTGATGAACTACTGACCCCAGACTCATCCCGGCTATGGGATGCCAAGCTATATAGAATCGGCCAGTCCCAACCCAGCTATGATAAGCAGCCGGTCCGGGACTGGCTGGTTCAGTCGGGGTGGAATAAAGAACCCCCGGCTCCGATGTTGCCCCCGGAAATCATTGAAGCTACCGCCAGGAGATACCGGGAGGCTTACTACCGGTTAACCGCTAAGGAAATAAGCTAGGTTAAACTGAAAGACCAGCTTAAATACCAGTTACAGGCTACTTCGTCTCCTTGACGGAGATAGCAATACCTTTTATAATCACTACAAAAAAGGAGGTTGACTAACATGGCAAAAGGTGGGACCTATCAGTTCCGGCCCAAAACGTTGGACCACATTAGTTTCGCGGTGAAGGACATCGGGAAGGTTATTGAAGCCTGGTCATCGATGTTCGGCATGGGTCCCTGGACATTTCGTGATGGTGGAGGCACCGATGTCGAGGGACACTCCTGGAAGGGAAGGTTTGCCTATACCTTCCTCGGTCCAGTAGAGATTGAGCTTATACAGCCGGTAGAGGGCAAAATGCTTCAGTCTGACCTCCTTGATACCTGGGGGGAAGGGTTACATCACCTCGGCTTTCTTGTGGATGATGTAGAGAAAGAGATTGCCAACCTCACCGCTCAAGGGGCTAAGCTTCTTTTAAATAGCGAGGGTTACTGGGCCTATCTAGACCCCGGGACACCCGGTGGTCTCGTCCTCGAACTCATGTCTAGAGAGTGGTTAGCCAAGCGGCGCCGTCACCTGGTCAAGGAATGGAAGTAGGTTAGGCAACTGAGACAAGTCCTAGCCTTCTAAAAACTCCTTGGTGCTGGGGAGTTCACCACTAATCCGCCCGTCAATTCTGGTGGCTGTATCTAAGGCTCTACCCAGGGCTTTAAACAGGGCTTCGGCTTTGTGGTGATCATTGACGCCGTAGAGAATCTTGGCATGGAGATTAAGCCTGGCTTCAATGGCAAAAGACTCAAGGAAGTGACGGATAAGGTCGGTAGGAAATCCAAACATGTCATTACCACTAAAGGGCAGGTCTAATACAGTATATCCCCTACCACCAATGTCCACCGCCACCAGAGCCAGGGTATCATCCATAGGCACCAAAGCGTCAGCCATTCTGACAATACCCCGCTTCTCCCCCAGGGCTTCACCCAGGGCTCGGCCTAAACAAATGGCAACATCTTCTGCTAAGTGATGCTGGTCATCCCCCGTGGCTGATAACTTTATGTCAAATACTCCGTGGCGAACCACCTGCGCTAACAGGTGGTCTAACATTGGAATCCCGGTATCTACCTCATACCGACCACTACCATCAATATTAAGTTCCAGGCTGATTTTGGTTTCTTTAGTCTCCCGTTTGACAATGGAAGACCTAACAGCAATTTGGGGGAAAGCCTGAATTACTTTCAGGCGAAGAAGGGGACCCATAGATATATTCCCTACACGTATTTGATTGTAATATGGCCTACTGCACCCAATCTTACCTGCCATCTGCTGGTCAGTATATCCGTTGCTCTTCTGGATTTCTTTTAATGCTTCAACCAATTCCATTTTAAGTCTCCTGTTAAGTATTATAACACTTTTCTAGGATTTGTCAATAGTAATTTTATAGCTATTTGTTAAGTATTATAACACCTTTTTCAGGATTTGTCAAGGGGTAAAGGCTAAATTGTCAAGTATTTTAACACAATCTTTAGATAAGCCTTGACATATTCAATAATTAAGCGGCTTTTCTCAAGAACAGAGCGGTATAATTGACCTGTACTCTGATATTGTCTATCTTTCTATTTTTTGCAGTGCTTTAATTAAGACATCGGTATGCTCTGGTTTACCCACGCTAATGCGGATGAAATCTCGCAGCCGCGGCGTGTCAAAGTAACGAACCAGTATACCCTTATTGCGCAATTTTTGCTGAAGCTGGCTTGCCCTGCCATTTAGAACTGAGCAGAGAATAAAGTTAGCCCGTGAGGGGAAGGGCTTTAAGAATTCTAGCCTGGCTAACTCGGTAAAAAGTCTCTCCCTCTCAGCAACTATAGCCTTTACCCGGCTCATTAGAAAATCAATATCCTTTAGCGACTCTTGCACAGCGACTAAAGCCGCCGCATTTACATTATACGGGGGCTTGATTTTCAATAAGTAATTAGCAATTTCAAGCGGGAAAATACCATAACCAATCCTCAGACCAGCCAGCCCTGCCCATTTACTGAAGGTCCGTAACACCATCAAATTTTTATACTGGCTGACCAGTGGTACTACTGTTTCCCCACTAAATTCATAGTAGGCTTCGTCAACCAGCACCGGTAGTCCGGTATCAGCTATCTCCAGGATGTCTGGCTGGGGGATAACTGTTCCGGTTGGGTTATTAGGGTTGGCTAGAATTATTACTTTGGTCTTTTTAGTTATGGCTGCCTTGACTGCGGTTACATTGACGGCGAAGTTTTCATCTCTGGGCACCTCAACCAGCTTACCGTTGCACATTCCCGTACTAAAGCCAAACATAGCAAAGGTAGGTATACAATTTATCACCTCGTCACCGGGGGCAACAAATAAGCGCAAAATAAGGTCTATAAGCTGGTCACTACCACCGCTAGCCACAATATTCTCGGTACCAATGCCAGTATATCCTTGCAGCAGCTTCCTGAGCTCGGTTTGCCCGGCATCAGGGTAGATATTTATATCAGGATAACTAGCCAGAGCCTGGCTTACTCGTGGTGAACAGCCATAGGGATTCTCATTGGCATCCAGCTTGATAATACTCTCTACTGGAACTTCAACCTTCCCCGCCAATGTCCTGGGGAATGTGCTGGCAGCATACCCACTAAAGGTAATCAAATCAGACCGTATAAATCTATCTATTCCTGTTTCTTTAATCGTTCTCCCCCCCCTTGCTAAAACCGGTTAAACATCAATGCATTTTAACACGAATTAATAAATTATCCTACAGGACAACTTGCCAGGTTGTTTACGGGGGGGGATTAAAGAAACAAAGTATGCCGTCAATTTGACCTGGTTAACACCTCACCGGGTGAAACTCGGCTCTCTTTCAGGTAAAGCTACATTTTTAACCCGAGCTCCGCCAGCTTCTCTTTGGTTGGTCTTCCTTCTTCATCCCAACCCCTTAGCTGGTAGTACTCGGGGAGCATTCGGTCAAGCTGGCAAACTTCACCCTTGGACGGTCCGGACGGTATCGGCTCTTCAAGCAGTCTTGGCGGGAGGGTATCGTCCTTCCCGGTAAGTCCTGCCTTTAGATTGAAGAGCCTCTCCATGTTCCATATCCGCTCGCCGGCTTTCATAAGTTCATCATCAGAATATGGTATCCCGGTTACCGCTCTTAGTATTGGGCCATAATCACGAATATATCCCATACCAAAAATGGTAAATAGACACATCCCTGACGAATCAATAACCGCCGTGAAGTCCTGCATATACTTGGTAAGCTCCGCCTTCCCTTCATACTTTAGCCTATCCACCGGCTCTGGCCAGTCTATAACCTCCTGGCTGATAGTATAGCCTCTGACATGGCAGGCTCCCCGGTTTGAGGTGGCATAGTTAAGCCCGATGCCTTTTATTGCTCTCGGGTCGTATGCCGCCATTTCCTGTTTCTTGACACTCATTGACAGTTCGGGATGACCGTAATGCTCAGCCAGCCGATACGAGCCTTCGGCCAACAAATCCCCGACGATACCTTTTCTCTCACCCATTATTTGCACCATTTTAACCAAAGTGTCACCATCACCAAACCTCATCGGGAAGGGCACATCCCTCTCCGGTATATAGCCCTTCTCATAGAGCTCCATAGCGCAGGCAATGGTGACCCCAGCCGAAATCCCATCAAGCCCATATTCATTACACAGATAGTGAGCATAGGTGATGGCATTCAGGTCATGAACCCCACACATCAACCCCAGTGCCCAGGTCGTCTCATATTCAGGGCCCTCTCCATGATACCCCTTGTACTTTCCTTCTCGTATCTCGGTGACTCTGCCGCAGGCAATGGGACAGACAGCGCAGGCCCACTTCTTTATGAGAATCTTGTCGGCTATCTCCTCTCCGCCGGTAACACCGGCGTCCTCATCGTAGGCCTCCTGGGCATTTCTGACCGGGTAACCACCACGCTCATTTATTTCATTAACCAGAAGAGCCGTGCCGTACTTTGGCAGATTCACACTAGTTATTTCGCTTTCCTTTAGCAGCTTACGGGCTTGAGCCACTGCCGTCTTGGTTTCTGCCGGGTCAAAGGGCTCAACCTTCCTGGTTCCCCTGGCCGCTATCCCGAGGAAGTTCTTGCTGCCCAGAACCGCCCCGACCCCACTCCTACCTGCTGCCCGGCAGGCATCAACCATAACGTTAGCAATTCGAGATAGCTTAACTCCCGCCGGACCAATATTCACTACCCTAGCTTTCGGGTCCGTCTCTTGCTTGATTACTTCTTCGGTTTCAGACGTCTTTTTCCCCCACAGTTTCCGAGCATCCCTGATTTCAATGTTGCCATCTTTAATCCAGAGATACACCGGCTTCTCTGCCTTACCCTCAATAATAACCATATCATAGCCTGCTCGCTTAAGTTCTGGTCCAAAGAAGCCGCCAACATTAGAGCAGGCAATAGTACCAGTCTCAGGTCCCTTGGTTATTACCATGACTCTTCCCGATGCCGGAGTGTTAGAGCCACCAGCCGGTCCGGTGGCAATTACTACCTTATTCTCCGGGGCAAGAGGGTCAACCTTTGGGTCTACCTCGTCGCAGATTATTTTACTACCATAGCCCCTGCCACCAATGAACAGCCTGGCCCACTGTTCGTTAATCTTCTCTTTTTTAATCTCCCCCGTTGATAGATTTACTCTCAGGTTTACACCAACAAACCCCTTTACCATTAGTGCGCCTCCTTTAAACTAAAATAGATTTAAGATGGGATTAATCCAAATTCTGTTGAGTGTGTCCCTAGTTTATACATTGAGGTAGAGTCTCAGTCACTAACCCCCACCTACCTGTGGAAATATTGCCACCACATCCCCATCGGCGAGTTCAGCATGAATCCCGCCCAAAAACTGAATTTGCTTGCCCTCAAGCTCAATTTGAACCCCCTCCAAAAAAAGGATATTACGGCCGTTCTTTAATATCTTGATATAAGGTCTGAGCTTACCCGAACGGTCGAATAGCTTCTGGCGGCACTGGCGTGAATCACACAAAAGATTTAACAGGTCTTGAAGAGTAGACCCACTCTTTAGCTCAACTTCTTTTTCCGCGCCAAATAAGTCTCTGAAGATGGCAAAGAACTTCACTTTTACCTTCATAATCTAGCCAACCCCGGCACAATCTTCACACCTTGGATTCTTTTCCAGTGGCAGCTCGTCCATCTGCCCATTCAACCCATCCCACATCAACAGCCTGTTCTCCAAGAGGCTCCCGATGCCGAGGACATATTTGAGAACCTCAGTGGCTTGAATACAACCTATAATACCAGGGGTTACCCCAACTACAGGGGGAACTGTTGGTGGTGGGGCTTCGGGGAAAATACACCGTAAGCAAGCTGTTTTACCCGGAATTATCGTTGTCGCCTGCCCGTAAAAGCCATGAACGGCGCCGTGAAAGAACGGGATTTTCCTCACCAATGCGGCTTTGTTTAGCACATACCTGGCGGCAAAGTTATCCATGGCATCGACAATCATGTCAAAATCACCAACCAGGTCATCAATATTACTCTTAGTTATCGTTTCCGATATAACCTCCACTTCAACATTAGAATTCATCCTCTTGAGTTTGGCTGCCGCCGATTCTAACTTTTTGTCGCCTATATCATTATCCCAGTGTAGTATCTGTCTATTCAGATTTTCCAAGGCAACAATATCATTATCAACCACTCTCAGCTTTCCAACTCCGGCCACGGTAAGATATGCTGATATAGAACAACCGAGACCTCCGGCACCAGCGATAAAGACCTTCGCCTTCTTGAGCTTTTTCTGACCTTCCTCACCGAATATACTTATTTGCCTTTCGTATCTCTTCACCTCATCCTTGGTTAACATATCAAATACCCTCCAACCCATGACCCGGTTAAACTATATATTGTTGACCATTTAAGTCAACTTAATAGTATTATGGGATGGGGAAAATGTCAATACCCTCATGATGGCTAAGGGGACAACCTGGCTAGCACTGGCTAAAGCGATAGGCGGCTACCTCGGCACCTATTCACTGTAGGTCATAGGATGACAGAGGTGTAATTATTAATTGAATTATAATGCTCGACGAAAACGGGGGTACCACTTAGAAAAGAGTCAAGAATTACTTTGCAGCCGCTTTTCCACTGCCCGGGCATGAGCCTCTAACCCCTCAGCCCGAGCTATAATTGAGGCTGCTGGAGCTAGTTGTTTGAGACTAGCTTCATCCAGGTTAACCAGATTTATAAACTTGATAAAATCAGTTATATTTAGCGGTGAGCTAAATCGGGCAGTGCCACCAGTGGGTAAAACGTGGCTTGGTCCAGCCACATAATCGCCCAGAGCCACAGTTGATTTTTCACCGACAAATATACACCCGGCATTAGAAATCTTGCTAATGCAGGAAGCGGCTTTGTCTACCATTAGGCAAAGGTGTTCCGGGGCATAAAGATTAGCTAATTCTATAGCCTCATCTACAGTAGTAACTACTACTATCTTCCCCCTATTTCCCAAAGATTCAACGGCAATATCTTTCCGGGGCAGACCCTTTAGTTGTTGCTCAACCTGCTGATTAACTTCATCGGCTAATCTCGGTGAGGTAGTTATCAAAATCGCTGAGGCCAAAGGGTCATGCTCAGCCTGGGCTAAAAGGTCAGCGGCACAGTATCCAGGGTTAGCTGTCTCGTCAGCTATAATCAATACCTCACTTGGTCCCGGCAAGCCATCAATATCAACTATCCCGTAAACCAGCTTCTTAGCCAAAACGACAAAGATGTTACCTGGCCCACAAATCTTATCTACTCTGGGAATGGACTTAGTGCCAAAGGCTAAGGCGGCGATTGCCTGAGCCCCGCCGATGCAAAAAATACGGTCAACATGAGCAATATCAGCGGCGACTAACGTCGGTGGAGAAACTACCCCGTTGGGTCCTGGAGGTGTCGCCAAAATAACCTCCTTAACCCCAGCCACCTTAGCCGGTATAGTTGTCATCAACACTGTGGACGGGTAGCAGGCAGTACCACCGGGAACATAGACCCCGACAAGTCCCAGCGGGCGTATTAGCTGACTTAGCCCCAGCTCAACAAACTCCCGCCCAATATTATCTTTCTGCGTCGTGTGAAAGGAGCGTATTCGCCCCGCTGCCAGTTTAAGCGCCGACACCAGTTCCTCATCAACTTCCTGGTAAGCACCAGCTATCTGCTCCTTAGTTACCTCCAGCGAGGTAAGCTCCACCCCATCAATCTTCAAAGTAAAATCAAAAAGGGCTTCATCCCCTCTATTACGCACCTGGTTAATAATTTGCTTAACTGCTAGCTCAGGGTCTTCGGTGCCAAACATCGCCGTAAGCCTCTGCCTGAGGGCGGGTGAAACCAGATGAAACTCAGCCGTAGCCTGCCGTGATAATGCTGATTTCGCTGACTCAAAACCTTCAATAATTCTCAATTTAGACGTCCTCCACTGCCATGCGCAGCCTTTCAGTGATAGACTCTATCCTCTCACCCTTACCAGAACTGAATACACGGCTGGTATTGCCAATCAGGCAAGCTGTTGACTCAAAAAGGGTGTCAATAATCTTAAGGTTATGCCTAGCCAGGGTTCGTCCGGTCTGCGTATTCTCAATTAGCAGGTCAGCATCCTCAGGCAAGAAAGCTTCACTGGCGCCCCAGGTAGGAATTACCTTATACATTCCAAGGTGATTATCCCTAGCATATTTATCAGCTATATTCACATACTCTGAAGCTACTCTAAATGGCACCAATCGCTCAGCGCTAAGTCGCCTCAAGCTATAGATATCGGACACTGATAAATCCCGGCTTATCACCGCCACTATTTTCACCTTACCCAACTTGAGGTCTAGAAGCTCTGTTACCGGACTTGACGGAAACTGATAGAGATGCTCCATAAGCCAGTCTTTGCCGGTAATAGCCAAATCAAAATTCCCATTAGCTACCTGTAATGGCATATCCTGAGGTCTAATTACCTTAATCACCACGCCGTCCAAGTTAGTAGTTGGTCGGCGATTGCCAGTTGGTGACGGATAATCGTCAATCTGAATGCCGGCTTTATTCAATAGACGAAGGGTAGGCAGTTGTTGATGGCCGTCAGGCAAAGCTAATCGGACTACATCCTCAGCCACCGGCGTAGACTGCCCAACTGCCCTTGGCGCTCCAGCTACCTCGGCTACAGAAGGCTGCCTCTTATTAACCGGTAATTCGTTGTTAATGGAAGCCAGCACTTCACTCATCTCTTTGGCTTCCCAGTTATCCTTATTAGCTATGAGAAAGGCACTATAATTGAGAACCTCGCTTATAGACATGAGCTCATAATCAAAAAACCTCTCCCCTTTCCCTCCCGGGATTAATGCCAGCTCGGCACTCTCCGAGGGATAGACCTCAGCCCCCCCCCACAGGGGGAAGATACTAAACCGCCTCAGCCGAAGGTTTAGCGCCAGGGACTCAGCCAGATTAGGGTACTCGCTGGCAATCCGCACCGTGCCCTCCCTGGCTCGCACTTCTTCCACCGTAGATACCCCCTCAGACCGGCTGACAACTACATATAAGGCACCCTCTCCATACCCCAGATTCTTTACCTTAACCAAAGCACTGCTAGGGTATTTGACCAAGAGCTCTTCAACCCAATCCAGCCCGCAAATCCCCAAATCGTAGTTTCCTATCGCCACCTGAATTGGAATATCCTTCTCATGGAACACCTTGGCTGAGAGATTAGGAAACCTTTCCGATTTAAGACGATAAAAGCGAGCCTTCTCGTGGTATCCACTTAGCCCCCAGCCCGCCCTCTGGAGCAAGGCAGCGGTTTCGCCTAAAAGACGACCCTTAGGCAGGGCTATCTTTATGGGATTGTTTATCAACCCACCCCCTTAATTTTTATAACCCTATCCCCTTTATCCCCTTCCCCTTGACAAGGGGAAGGGGAAATATTTTTGAGAGGGGCTCCGCCCCTCTAACTCCCCCTTTAGTATCTCTCCTTCAAAGGAGAGGGGGAATTGGTTATGTAAGAGGGGCTTCGCCTCTCTTTAACTCTCCTTCAATATCTTAATATTTTCTCCCTCAAATTTCTCCTTCAAAGGAGGGGGAAGTATGGGTTTTGACGGGGCTTTTTACCCCACAAAAACTTCGTTTTTGCGGGGACCCCGTATTCGCCTCTCTTAAACTCTCCTTTCAGTATCTCTTTTTGAGAGGGGCTTCGCCCCTTTTATACTACCCTCTAATGCCCTAAACAGGAATTGAAATGTAACTTGGCTTTGCCACCGTGTCTGTCATTGCGAGGGACAGAGTCCCGAAGCAATCTCTGGACAGGCTCGGAACAGGCTCCACAACCTCTAAAAAGGATTGCTTCGCTTCGCTCGCAATGACAAGGAAGCTCTGTCTAGTCTTCACCCAAAACCTCAACTTTTGAGGTTAATCGCTGATTTCGGGTTAACAAATAAGCACTATTTCCCACATTTGGCTTGACCTACTTTTCCCCCAATAATGCCACAACCTCAGCGGCAGTTTGAGCCTCAAACCTCCGGTGTTTAACCTGGTCGGTCAAAACGAATAGAGGCGCTTTACTTCTAACCTCAAGCATCCACCTCAGATTGGCTGGCGGCTGAGCCTCAAGCTGAAATTCAGCGACATACCCGGCTTCATGGAGGTAACCAGCCATATTGAAGCCCTGTTTTACCGCCTCTGCCTCAAGCTTAATCAAGATTCCCTGAGCCAGAGGCTTAGCCAAGGTTGCCGGCTTTACCAGGTTCATCAGGCGGTCAAAGTAAAGGGCAAAGCCTGAGGCAGGAACATTCTTACCACCCATCAACGGAATAAGGGCATCATATCTACCCCCACCGCCTATCCTCTCCTCACCGATAAAGAGCTGGAAATTCACCCCGGTATAGTATTCAAAGCCTTTCCCTGAAGCGATATCAATCTGGTAGTTATAACCCAGAGCCTCAACAAGGTCAACGATACTTATGAAATTGTCAAGGCAAGAATCAAGCTCAGGTAAATTCTGGGTAAACAGCCCCTTGAAGTTCTTTAGAAACCGGGATGATTTCCCTTTCAAGTCTAATAACAGGGACAGAGCCTCATCCAGCTCAGGTTTTCCCGGCTTTAGCCTAGCCAGCACTTCAACATCCCCATCCAAAATTTGGTCAAATATCTTGACTTGTTCTCCAGGACTCAGCCCGAGTTCAAGGAGTAAACCCCTTATTAAGCCAACCGGGGATAGCTTCAACTCTATACCCTCAAGCCCGACCTTTTTCAAAACCTCTAAAGCCAGTATTATCAACTCTACATCGGCGAGGGGGGAGCTTACTCCAATAAGCTCAACTCCACCCTGCCATCTTTCCCTCGTCTCCTTCCCCGTCTCCTCAAAGATAAAGATATTAGTTACATAAAAGAGCTTAGCCAGCCCCTTGTCTTCCATACTATCAATATAAAGCCTGGCCACAGGAATAGTGCCATCAGGCCTCAACACTACCCTCTCCCCACTCCAGCCATCCCAGTCAAGGAAGGAATATACTTTACCCAGCATACCAGGGGTAAGTGTCCCGGTTGAGGTGAACAGATGAAGATACTCAATGGTCGGCGTTTTAACCTCTTCATAGCCCCATTTGAGACAACAACCCCTAAATGCTTCCTCAATGAAGCGAAACCTTATCATTTCTTCAGGGGATAAATCCCGAGTCCCTTTACACCTTTGAACTCTCATTGCCATGCCCTTTGGTATAGTTGGTAAATTGTATACCAATTTGCCTAGCTATTCAACTATGACTACCAGGGTTGTTTATTAACCTCAGCCCGAGTTTGATTTAATTTGTAATAAAACCATAAACAATATATAATTTATCTATTACTTAATGGGTAACAGGCTAATTATGCCAAAAACCATGCGTATTCTATTATTACTGGGCTTATTAATCACTGCCTCTATCTCTATAGGCATTGAGGCTCAGGCGGCTGGTTCCAGGATTGATGTGCTTCATGCCGATGGAACTATTAACCCTGTCCTAGCCAATTATATCGAGCGCGGAATTAACCAGGCTGAGGAAGATAATGCCATAGCCTGTATTATCCAACTGGATACACCCGGTGGTTTGGACACCTCTATGCGTGACATTGTTAAGGACATCGTTAGTGCCCAAGTTCCGGTAGTAGTATTTGTCTCTCCATCCGGGGCACGGGCGGCTTCAGCCGGAGTATTTATTACTATAGCCGCCCATGTAGCCGCCATGGCACCAAGTACTGCCATTGGTGCCGCTCATCCCGTAGCCATAGGTACCGAGGGCGAGGCTGAAATGTCAGAAGAGATGGAGGAAAAGATTGTCAATGATGCTGCCGCTTATATCAGAAGCATCGCCGAAGCCCATGGACGCAATATGGAATGGGCAGAAAAGGCAGTTAGAGAGAGCGTTTCAGCCACTGAACAAGAGGCTCTGGGGTTTAATGTCATTGATACGGTTGCTCCTGACCTTAACAGCCTAGTCTCTCAACTAGATGGCTGGCAAGTAACTATGCTCGATGGGAGCGTGGTCACTCTGCACACCCAAGAAGCCACAATTAACCATGTCAAAATGAGT
>JAUWIC010000028.1 GCA_030605575.1 Dehalococcoidia bacterium | reverse complement strand
AGGGGGATACAAGGGGGTGAGGGTGACAACAAATATTAATAATAATTTTTTAGCAACTTGTTAATGTAAAGCCCTATCTAGCTCAAGCTCCAAACGACCGGGTTTAGTGCCTGAATCAATTATTGCCCACGGTAATTCTTGACTGATATCCCATTTCTGGTGGGCATAGAAATCAATATCTAAATCGCACTTTTCTACAGCCTGGCGCCAGCCAGCTAGCGATACCTCTTCTATATTAGCCAGCACCTCAGCTAATTTAGCGTCGCCTCGGGCTAAGACCCCCTGAACCTGACTCCAGGCCGGGCTTTCACACTTGAGCCTAATCCCTTTGGGCGATAACTTTCTTTTGAGTAGAGACAAACGACGATTCAAAGTGGAGAGCTGCGCCATAGGCAGCCATTGAAAAGGTGTTCCCGCCTTGGGCACAAAGGGGGTAATACTGAGGCTAATACGACAGCCGCTCTGTTGCCGGTCAAGGATGCTCTTACACCTAAGAGTCAGGGTAATAATTTCCTCAATATCCTCATCAGTCTCTGAGGGCAGGCCAATCATGAAGTAGAGCTTGAGTTGCTTTATTTTCAACTCAGCGACTTTGCTTACTGACTCTAAAATATCTTCCTCGGAGATGCCCTTTTTAATGACCTGGCGCAGGCGCTGGGAACCAGCCTCAGGAGCCAGGGAAATGGTTCGGGCTTCTCCCTTAGCCAGCTCTCTCAACACTATGCGAGACAGGGGTCTTATTCGTAGCGAGCTAATAGAGAGTTCGGCCCCCATTTGACGCAGCTTAGCCAGTAGCTCCTCTATCTGAGGATGGTCGGCAACCGCCGGCCCGACTAACCCCAGCCGCCTTCTATATTTAAGACCTTCCTCTGCCTGGGCTATTAGGCTGTCTAGAGACCGAAAGCGCATCGGGTGAAAGACACTACCCACTAAACAAAAGCGACAGCCCCAGTTACAGCCCCGCCCCACCTCAATGAGGTATAAGCCACCAAGCTCGGTATCGGGAGTAATTATGGTGGAGGTGGTAGGAAAGTCATCCAGATTCTTTGCCCACTGGCGAACCACCGGTGTTCCCGAGTAATATTGTGGCACATAAATGCCGGGTAGTGAGGCTAGCGCTTTAAGCAGTTCATCACGCTTACCACTAATGCCCTCAGATAGTACGGAAAGCATAGCCGGTAGTATTGGCTCCGCCTCACCAATACACAGGCAATCAAAGAACGGGGACAAGGGCATAGGATTAGCCGTGATGCAGGGACCACCAGCCATAACCACCGGATGCCTTTCATCGCGGTCAGCAGCATATAGGGGTAGGCCACTGGCTTTAAGAACTTGGACTACATTGAAGTAATCAACCTCATAGGTGACCGAAAAGGCAAGAACAGCGAAATCGGAAAGCGGTCGCTGAGATTCCAGACATAAAGGGGTTAGTGGCTGAAGGCTGCCGTCTTTTCCCCAGAAGGCTCTTTCACAAACGAATTCACTGTAGCTATTTAAGAGGCTATAGATGGCATGAATTCCCAGATTGGACATGCCAACATAATAGGAGTTGGGGTAAATAAGGGCGATGGGGATTCTACCTCCCCAATCTTTGATAATAGTCCCCTGTTCCCGGGAAAGCCGCCGTCTGGCTTTTCTGATTTCATCCCAACCCATAAGGCTATTGACTAACTTTTTGTTTATTTCCAGCAGCCCTTGAGAAACCGAGCGTTGATAGTTATTACTTTATCAGCTACCATCCTTAACTGAAAAGAAGTCCGCTCTTTCCCAAACAAGGCAACCTCTACATGCTTCCCGTTGTCCTTAACCGACTGGAGGGCACCCACGTAATCAGTGTCACTGGCAACCAGAACCGCCACATCATAATTGTTCTTAAAACTGTGAGTTACCATGTCGGTAGCTAATTGGATATCAACCCCCTTTTCGTAAGGCGGGGTATTAGGCCAGTTGTAGTAAACCAGGCGCCCCAAACGCAACTCGGAGTAAGGTATGGCATTCACACTGGCAAAAAACGCCTGCTGGTCCCGGTAGCGCTGTGGCTCTTCCTTAAGCCCTACCTTGGCATTATAGTAATAGATTCTTACCAGCCGGCGCTTGTCCAAAAGCTTATTACAAAGCTTGCCGATATCTATATCAGTTCTCCTAAAAAAATTCTTGAGACAATGGTACAGATTGCTGCCATCAATAAATATCATTACCCTCTCTGTCCTCTCCGCCATATATCACCTCCCTCCCTGACTATTTCGCATTATGTTTATTGAACCAATTATATAGCTTATGGGATAAAATTGCGAATAGGGATAATGTGATGCAATGTAAATGTGAGGGAAAGTTATCATAACAGGAGCATAAATAGCGGGCAATGTAGTAGCCAACAAAATGCCGCTTGCACTTTTCCTATTCTGGTAAGGGGTGGAAGCCCATTGCTGGTCTGGGGGGCTCAGCGGCTTCAGCCAGCTTGCCAAACTTGGACTCGTATTTGTCCAGATTCAATTTCAGGGCAGAAACTATCCTCTTCATATGGCCGGGGCTAATAACCACCCGCGCCGTCACCGAACCGACCGGAGGTGTTATCATCATGAAGTCCAGAATAAACTCCTCCTTGGTATGAGCAACCATCATATTATTAGCATACACCCCACCCCTGAGGTTTTCCGGACATGAAACCTTTACTTCTTTTTTGGTAGGCTGTTCCGCCATATCCTTCCTCCTTCAATTTCTCAGATTTTGCATTTTAGCACTTGGTATAGCCGCAGCTGGGGCAAATGAAGCAGCCCTCCTGATAGACGAGGAGATTGCCACAGTCAGGGCACTGCCCGGCCAGGTTCTTGGCTAATCCATAGTCCTGCAGCTTGGGCTTGGTATCACCACCCATATGTTTCTCCAGGACGCTGGCAATGGCATCGGCGCAGGAGAGTATAGCTTTATTCTCTTCCCAGGCAATGGACGGGCAACGGATGCCACGGAGCTGCCTCACTATTGAGGCGACATCTACGCCGGACCTTAAAGCCAACGAGATAAGCCGGCAGGTGGCTTCAAGCTGAGCCGAGGCACAGCCTCCAGCTTTACCCAGACTGGAGAAGACCTCGCATATTCCGTGCTCGTCGGAGTTGACGGTCACATAGATATAACCACAACCAGTGGTTACCCGCTCGGTCACCCCCGAGGTTATCTTTGCCCGCTTCCTGGGGATAAGCCCCACGCCCTCAGCCTTCTCCGCCTTGCCCGTGGTTAATACCTGCGCTTCACGACTTCTATCCCGGTAAATAGTTATTCCCTTTAACCCCTCTTCATAAGCCATCTTATACACCTTGGCTATATCCTCCCGGGTAGCCGCCTGGGGAAAGTTGACCGTTTTGGAGACAGCATTATGGGTAGACTTCTGGAAGGCTGCCTGCATCTTAACATGCCACTCAGGCTGTATTTCGTGGGCGGTAACGAATAGTCGTTTGATTCTATCAGGGACTCCGTCCATATCGTGGAGTTTAGCCCCATCGGCTAGCCGTTGCATAAGCTCCTCAGAGTAGAAGCCCTCGCTTTTAGCCACCTCCTCAAAATAAGGGTTTACCTCTAATAGTTGGGCGCCATCTAGAATATGGCGGGTGTAGCTCAGGGCAAAAAGGGGCTCAATGCCACTGGAGCAGCCAGCTATTATGCTCAGGGTGCCAGTGGGAGCGATAGTAGTGCATGAGGCATTCCTTAGCTTGAGACCGCCAGCGACATCATAGATGCTGTCATTGAAGGCAGGAAAGACACCACGCCCCTTAGCTAATTCTACCGAGGCCTTACCCGCTTCTTCATTGATAAAATGCATAATATCAGTGGCAACCTGTAGTGCCTCTTCCGAGTCGTAAGCAATACCCAGCTTGATTAGCATATCGGCAAAACCCATCACCCCAAGCCCGATTTTCCTGGATTTCCTGGTCATTTCAGCTATTTCAGGTAGAGGGAACTTATTAACATCAATAACATTATCCAGGAATCTGACCGCAATTTTTACTGTCTCAGCCAGCTTGATATCGTCAATCTCAGCAGTTCCATTTTTGGTCCGTAGCATTCTGGCTAAATTGATAGAGCCCAGATTACATGACTCATAGGGAAGCAGAGGCTGTTCACCACAAGGGTTGGTACTTTCAATATTGCCCAGATGAGGGGTGGGGTTATCCTGATTTATTCGGTCAATGAAAACGACGCCCGGGTCGCCAGTCTTCCAGGCCATAGCTACTATCTGGTCAAACACCTCCTTGGCATTGAGCTTACCCTCTACCTGTTTAGTGTGTGGATTTACCAGCTCATAGTCAGTGCCTGCCTTGAGTGCTTCCATAAATTCAGTGGTTACAGCTACCGAGAGGTTAAAGTTAGTAAAAGCGGTAGGGTCGTCTTTAGCCATTATGAATTTCTTAATATCGGGGTGGTTAACATTAAGAATAGCCATGTTTGCCCCGCGGCGCATCCCCCCTTGTTTAATGACATCGGTGGCGACATCAAAAGCCCGCATAAAAGAAACCGGACCACTGGCGACGCCACCGGTAGAGCCAACTCTATCACTTTCTGGCCTTAGCCTGGAGAAGGAAAATCCAGTCCCCCCGCCACTTTTGTGAATAAGGGCGGTAGATTTCACGGCATCAAATATGGACTCCATTGAGTCCTCAACGGGCAGGACAAAACAGGCTGACAGTTGCCCTAACTCTCGGCCAGCATTCATCAGGGTCGGGGAATTAGGCAGGAACTCCAGATTAGCCATCAACCGGTAGAATTCCTCTTCCCTGCCCTTGACATCTGCCTTGGGGTCATAGATGAGCTCAGCCGAGGCGATAGCCTGGGCGACACGACGGAACATCTCTTCGGGTGTCTCAATAACCTCCCCACGGGCATCTTTCTTCAAATACCTTCGCTCCAGAACACGAAGGGCATTTTCAGCAAGAGTGGCCACGCCAGCCGGCTTGGCCTTAGATTTAACCTTAGTAACCTCCATTTTAGGTTTAACCTCCTCTTTCTCCACTGATTCTTTTTCTTTACTTGCCAAGATTTCTTCCACTATAGCCTGGATTTCAGACCCGCTGGGCAGTTGTGTCTGACTTCGCCGGGACTTGGGCACCAGGTCCTCCATTCCGGGCAAGGGCTGTTTAGCTTCAGGTAGCGGTTCGGATTTCTCCAAACGTCTAATTACTTGGGCAGTGAGTTGCTCAATTAGTTTTCTATCAGCCATGCCCATAGACTCAGCAGCAGCAAAGACAGCACGGGCAATCTGGGTGCGATTGAGTAACGGCTTGTTTTCTGAATCATTAGCTGGGTTCATTTCCGACTCCTTCGGCGGCTCTTGGCTGGTTCCTTTAATCTGTCATCGGGGGGCAGGGGTAATTGACTAGCCGGTTGAGATGCCTCACCACTGAGTAGGGTATCTACCTCCTGTTTTAAGGCGGTGATATCAGTGAACTCCCGGTAGACGCTGGCAAAACGGATATAGGCAATGTAGTCCAGGCTCTTTAACCTTTCCATCACCATATCACCAATAACAGCACCGGGTATCTCTGGCTTACCCAGGTGGTAAAGCTCAGCTTCTATATCATCAACCACCTTATCAACACTGCCGGTAGGCAGTGGTCGTTTTTCACAAGCCTTGCGAATACCGCTTAGTAACTTATCCCGACTAAATTCCTCACGCCTCCCATCTTTCTTAACCACGAACAGGCTGGCTGACTGCATCCGCTCATAGGTAGTGAAACGAGCCCCACAAGATAAGCACTGACGCCGACGGCGTATGCCCTCGTTTACCTCCCGAGAATCTATAACCCTGGAATCAGGGTAACCACAATAAGGGCAATCCATAGTCACTCCACATCATATAGTATAACTAAGCCATATTACCACAATATATAGTATTTGTCAAGGCTTTCGCCCCGTTTTTACTGAACGGTTAATGTTGCACCCTTACGAAAAAGAATGCTAGAATGCGAAAGTTACAAAACAGAATCAGGCACTACTATCAAGGAAGCTACGAATACATGAAGTTACCTCTTTGGGAACCGTCAGCGGAGCGTAAACGGAACGCCAATATCACCAGATTTATAGGTCTGGTTAATGAGCGATACGGGACAAAATTTACCTCCTATAATGAACTTCACCAGTGGTCGATAAGCAACCTGGCTGATTTTTGGGCGCTGGTGTGGGAATTTGGTGAGATTAAGTCCTCAAAAACCTATGATACGGTTATTACCCCTGCCCCGCGGATGATGGATACTAAATGGTTTCAGGGTGCCCGCCTCAATTTTGCCCAAAATCTGCTTCGCTACCGCGATAATCGAACCGCCCTCATCTTCAAAAGTGAGGCTCGAGAAGCAGTAAGAATTACCTATGCCGAGCTTTATCACCAGGTAGCCCGCCTGGCAAAATCTCTACGAGAATTAGGAGTCAAGGCAGGCGACCGAGTAGCCGGATTCATGCCCAATATGATAGAAACCGTTATTGCTATGCTGGCTAGCACTAGTATCGGTGCTACCTGGTCAGCCTGCTCACCAGACTTCGGCATTAAGGGGGCTCTTGACCGCTTCGGGCAGACAGAACCCAAGGTTCTCTTTACCGCTGATGGCTATTTTTATAATGGGAAGACCTTTGACTCTTTAGAGCGAGTGGCTGGCATCTTAGCCGAGCTCCCTTCTATTCAGCAGGTAGTGGTTGTCCCTTATGTTGAAAAGAAGCCAGATATTAGCCCAGTCCCCAATTCGGTTCACTATGAGGACTTCTTAGCCAGGGAAACCGGGCTTGAAATCCAGTTTGAGCAACTCCCCTCCGACCACCCCCTATACATTATGTACACGTCAGGGACTACCGGCCTGCCCAAGTGTATAGTTCAAGGAGCCGCCGGCATTCTCGCCGTACATTTAAAGGAATTGGCGCTTCACACTGATGTTAAACCAGGAGACGTTATCGTTTACTTTACTACTGCCAGCTGGATGATGTGGGCCTGGCTGGTGAGCAGCCTGGCATTAGGTGCCACCGTGGTACTCTATGATGGCTCCGTTTTCTATCCTGATTCCGGAGCACTGTGGCAGTTAGCCCAGGATGAAAAGATAGCAATATTCGGGACCAGTGCCAGATATCTGGCCGAGCTGGAAAAGCGCGGGGTCAAGCCGGGCAAGGAATATGATTTGACCAGCTTAAAGACAATTACCTCCACCGGCTCTCCTCTTTCGGTGGAGAGTTTCCACTTTGTCTATCGTGATATTAAGCAAGATGTACTGCTATCATCTATTTCAGGGGGCACTGACATCAACGGGTGCTTTATGCTGGGGAATCCAATTGGCCCGGTCTACGCCGGGGAACTCCAAGCGCCAAGCCTGGGGGTGAATGTGCAATGCTTCGACCCCCAGGGCAAACCGGTAGTCAATCAAAAGGGTGAGCTTGTGGTCACTACCCCCTACCCCTCCATGCCCCTCCACTTCTGGAATGACCCGAACCAGGAGAAATACCACAGCGCCTATTTCGATGTCTACCCCGATGTCTGGACTCACGGCGACTATATTGAAATTACCGACACCGGGATTATCATCTACGGACGCTCCGATACCGTCCTCAAGCCAAGAGGGGTGAGGATTGGCACCGCTGAGATTTACCGTCAGGTGGAGACCCTGGACGAGGTTGTCGATAGCATTGTCGTCGGGCAGGATTGGGAAGGCGATGTTCGGGTTATCCTGTTTCTAAAGCTAGCCGAGGGGGTAGAACTAACCGAAGACCTGATTAACAAGATAAAGACCACCATCAGGAAAAACACCACCCCCCGTCACGTCCCGGCCAAGATTCTAGCTATTGATGACATCCCCTATACCACCAGTGGCAAAAAGGTGGAAAAGGCAGTCAAGAATGTGATTCACCACGAGCCCGTTCCCAATATAGATGCCCTGGCTAACCCGGCATCGCTTGAACTCTATAAGAACCTGAAAGAACTTCAAGCGTAATAATACTTGAGGAGGCTGAGTTATGGTGAACCAAGCTACCGAAGTTACTATCAATCAGGCAAAGCTACGCATAATTCAAGGGGATATCACCCGGCAGGGCACCGATGCCATAGTTAATGCTGCCAACTCCAGCCTTATGGGTGGCGGCGGCGTGGATGGAGCTATCCACCGGGCCGGAGGTCCCGCCATTCTAGACGAGTGTAAGCAAATTGTCGCCCGACAAGGGCAGCTGCCAACAGGTAAGGCAGTAATAACCACCGGGGGCAATCTCAAGGCAAAATATGTCATCCATACCGTTGGTCCTATCTGGCACGGTGGTAACAAGGGAGAACCCGAATTGCTAGCCAGTGCTTATAAAGAGAGCCTGAAACTAGCTGCCGAGAACAACCTCAACAGTATTGCCTTCCCCTCAATAAGCACCGGCGCCTATGGCTATCCAGTTAGCCAGGCTTCAAAGATAGCCATAAACGCCGTTATCACCTTGCTTAGCCACAGCACTACCTCTCTCCGGGAAGCGGTGTTCGTGCTGTTTGACTCTCAAACCTTTGCCGCTTACGCATCAGCCCTCACCGATATAGGGGAAGAGAGGGGATTACCCCTCTCTTAGTTACCAGCCGGGCAGCATATTCTAGCCTGCTACTTAATTGACACCCTATTTGTTTTCGCTCTTAGCAATAAGGTATAATTTAAAGGTATTCTCCCCAGGGGGTATAATGCAGTTCCAGCTTCATCAAAAAAGGCACCAAAGAATAGGACGGTTGCTGACACTCCTGTTTTCCAGGATGATGTTCTTCCTGTTAAACCGCCGGCGAGTTAAGGGAAAAGAGAATATTCCTAGGCAGGGACCTTTGTTAATTGTATCTAATCATCTTAGTTATGCTGACCAATATTTGCTTGCTATTAGCCTCAACCGCAAAGTGATATTTATGGCTAAAGAGGAGATATTTCGTTCCAGGTTAATAAGACACCTGGCACACACCTTTGGTGCCTTCCCAGTACGTAGAGGGGGGATGGATAGGCAGGCATTACAGCAGGCAAACCAGGTTCTGGACAGTGGTCAAGCCCTGGCTATGTTCCCTGAAGGAACGAGGAGTAAGAATGCCCAACTACAACCTGCTTTCCCAGGCTCAGCACTGATAGCCTCACATAATCGTATCCCTATTCTTCCTGTAGGTATTACTGGCATGGAAAAGGTAAAGAAGGGGCTATTCTGGATGTTATTGCATCGCCCCAAGGTAACGGTGAATATTGGCTGCCCTTTCTATTTGCCATCGGTCAAAGGTCAATTGACCAAGGCAGAGCTTGTTGAGCTGGCTAATTATATAATGGAGCATATAGCCGAACTCTTACCCCCTGAATATCAAGGACACTATGCTAGACACAGGGACTAGATGGCACTAAGAATTGAGAAAGCGGCTGGAATAGGACTTTGCTTTGGGGTTAAGCGAGCCATTGATATCCTAGAAAAGGCTGCCGGCAAGCACGACGGTGTGGAAACACTGGGGGCGGTAGTCCATAACCAACAGGTGCTACAAAAACTGGCTGAAATTGGGGTCAGGGTAATCAGAGGTTTGGATGATATACAGGGTGACACCGTAGCCATTGGCACTCATGGGGTGAGCCCCCAACTAGAGACGGAAATTCGGGCTCGACATATTAACGTGATTAATACTACTTGTCCTTTTGTTCACCGAGCCCAGGTTGCAGCTCGGAAATTAGCCAAAGCTGGCTTCTTTGTCATCATATATGGTAATGCTAACCACCCCGAAGTCAGGGGTGTTCTTGGCTGGGCTAATGGTCAAGGAGAGGCTATGCTAGATGACAGATTTATAGCCAACTTTGACCCTCTGCCTCGCCGCCTGGGCGTTCTATCCCAGACAACTCAAATACCAGCTCATTTCACCAAATTTGTCAAGAAACTCATTGATTCTGCCCTGACTAAAGACTCTGAGCTACGAGTTATTGATACTATATGTCATGATATTAGACAACGACAGGCGGCAGCCCTTGAGCTGGCTGGTAGAGTGGACTTGATGCTCGTGGTCGGTAGTCATACCAGTGCCAATACTAATTGTCTCGCCCGGTTGTGTGCTCAGGTTACCAGAACATATCTAGTTGAAACCGCCGACAAAATCCAACCCTCCTGGCTACAGGGTCAACACCATATAGGTATAACTGCCGGGGCATCTACTGGTGAAGCAACCATAAATGAGGTAGTAACCAGGCTAGAAGCTATTACCTAAATCTAAGGTCAGGCACGCCTGATAAAATTCTTCGGGACTCTTGCCTAACGATAACTTCTCCATCGGGCACATATCCTCCTGACCCTGACCTCGTATATAGGGCACGATTTCAGTAAAGTGATAGTCGATACCAAAGCGGCGTAACGTCTTAACCGCCAGTTCGCTAGCTAAAGGACTATAAACCTCACCACAAAATATTCTTCTTAACAGTAACGCCGCGGCATTGCCCACCACCCGGTCAAAGACGGTGACATCCCTCTCATAAGGGGAAAACTTATCAATGTATTCCAGTAGCGACAATAAACCATCTCTACTTGAGGTAAAGATTAGCCTATCCTCACTATATACTCGCAGCTTATCGTTGCTGACTAAAAATTCACCGAATAAACCCGTGTTCATCGCTTCTCTTTAATTTGTGACCGAAAGTATTGAATCTCAGCGCTGGGAAGCACTGCCACCTTAGTCCCAGCCCGGTGAAATTGCTGAAGAGCCTGCATAGCCTCATCCCAATTATTGACAAACAAAACTTTATCCGACGCCTCAATATACCCTCGACCAGCCACATCAGGATATTCGGTGTAAATAATCACGTGATTGATATTTTGAGGAATCTTTGCCTGCAACTTCAGCTTGCCACCAGTCGTTTTACCGAAATTGCCCATCAAGTAATGGGTAACCTGCCCATCAGGAACATTAGCGATAAGGACAATATCCCCACCGTTATCACTTACGGCACTAAAGGCGGTGTTCAAGCCAATCATGATGGCTTCATTGGCTTTGGTAAAGGTGTTGGCGATAACAATCCCCTCCCCTTTAGTCTCAGGGGTGAGATAATGAGCCCTGGCTTCACCAACCGCCGCCGCCCAGGTTGGTTCGGGGGTGCCGGCGAAGATGGCTACCGTCTCCCCCCAGGCATTAACTATGCCGTCTATCTTTACATCCAGTCCAGCTAGAGCCGTAGCTTCTTCAATATTAAGTCGCAGAGGGTTATCATCAAAGACCCCCATTCCCGCAATCAGCCTACCCGGGTACTTCTGCTTGAATTCAGCCTCCAGGCGATGAAAATACTCAATAGTTTCCATAGAGCATACCCCGGGCAGAATAATCTTACCCCCACCGCCAAACCCGGTATTGGGATGAGGCACTACCGAGCCGATAGCAATCTTGAGGTCACACTTCATTACCTCGGCATTGAGGTAAATATCAGTCCCATAGCTGGTAGTACCAACATAGGTGCAATTATCAAAGGGGTTGTGATTGTAGACGGGGAATCTGGCTAAGGTGGCTTCACCAAGTTTTTTAACAAAACTCAACCTGTCCAATGCCATATGAGAGCCAGTGGCACAAATGAACTGAATCCCACTATCGGGGATACCAGCCTCAGCCAGCTCTTCCAGAACAAAAGGCACTAACTCAGCCACCCTGGTAACCCGGGTCATGTCATCAAAGATGATGACTACCTCACTCTTGCCCCGGGCAAGCTCCCTGATAGGGGGTGAGCCGATTAGATTAGCTATGGCAACCTTAATTTCGTCCGGCTTCATAGCCGGACGGTCAAAGCCAGCCATATTATAGACCTCTGCCTGCCAACTACCAGGTAGAGTAAGCTCAAGTTCTTTGGTCCCATACCAGGCTAGTTGAGGTAACCTAATGAGAGACATCCCTTACCCTTTTACGATATAACCCCACGACAAAGTCAGCCTTAAATTATTCCAACTTGAAAACAAAAGGCGGCCGGGTTAAGCAGCGGCTATGGTTAGGCAGGTTACTGTTCTGGTAATGCCAGCTATAGGATGGATTTTACCAGTAACCAGGTCACCAACATTGCTCAAGTCTTTGCCTTCTATTACGGCAATAATATCATAGGGTCCGGTTACAGCATCAACCGATTTCACTCCTTCTAGCTGACTGAGGGCGGCAACAACCTCCTTATTTCTACCCACCGCGGTTTCAATTAGAACAAACGCCTTGGCTGTCATTGAATTCACCTCCTGCCTGCCGAGTTACTAGCCTATAGCCAAATAATTCAGCACCATCAATTATACACCATCAAGCCTACTAATGTCCGTCCTTTTACCAGCTATTGACAAACATTTAATATTATGTTACATTCTTAACCAATAGAATATAGTAAAGGCTGTGAACAAGACTAGTAGGCTTCAAGCGAGGCACAGAGAGTCGGGTAAGGTGTGAGCCGACGCTAGCGCCGAAGCTGAATGGACTTGGGAGCCGCCAACCGAAAGCAGCTAAATTAGCCAGTAAGTAGGCTTGGTCGCCAGGGAAGCGTTATCAAATCCCAGGGTATTGAGGTAATGTTATAACCTCTGTACCTGATAGAGATAGCCTTTAACTCCAATGCGTGGAGTTGGCTAAGAAGGGTGGCACCGCGGAAGTGAGTCTCCCGCCCCTTTAAGGGACGGGGGATTTTTTATTACCCTTTATGACGGAGATGACAATGTATTATCCAACACTAGACGAGGTTCGCCGGCTGAAGAAACATGGCAATCTAGTACCAGTTTACCATGAGATTATGGCCGACCTGGAAACGCCGGTATCGGCTTATCTCAAGATTGCCCGTGGTAACCACTCCTTTCTCTTGGAGAGCGTTGAGGGTGGAGAGTATATAGCCCGCTATAGTTTCATTGGCACTGAGCCTTCCCTTGTCCTCAAGGCAGGGGACGAGGCTCCCACTGACCCCTTACTCCTGATAGAGAAGGAGTTCAGCAAGTTCCGGCTGGTACCGACTGCTGGCTTGCCCCGGTTCCACGGTGGAATGGTCGGCTATCTGGGTTACGAGGTTGCCGGCTACTTTGAGCGGTTGCCCTCCCCCGACCACGACCCACTGGGGCTTCCTGAATTCATGCTAATGCTGGCTGATACCCTGCTTGTCTTCGACCACCTCACCCATAAAATTAAGATTGTCTCTCATGTCCACCTTGATGATGACATTGACACCGCCTATCGTCAGGCAACCCACAAGATTGACAGCCTAGTCCAGAGACTGAGACAACCGGTCCCATCCGAGTCCTCACCGGCGATTCCGAGCCCAAAGTCTCCAGTATCATCAAACCTTTCTCAGGCAGAGTTTGAGTCCAGAGTATCCCAAGCCAAAGATTATATCTATGCTGGCGATGTTATCCAGGTTGTCTTATCCCTGCGGCTGGCCAAGCCGACAAGTGCCAGCCCGTTCGCCATATATCGGGCATTGCGCTCTCTCAACCCCTCCCCCTATATGTACTATCTTCACCTGGGCGACTTCCACATCATAGGCACCTCCCCCGAGCTTCTGGTACGGGTGGAGGACGGGATGGTATCTAACCACCCCATTGCCGGCACTCGTCCCCGGGGCAAGAGTGCTGCCCAGGATTCGGCTCTGGAAGAGGAACTCAGGAACGATGAGAAGGAGCGTGCCGAACACATTATGCTGGTTGACCTGGGACGTAATGATATCGGGCGGGTCAGTGAGCCGGGCACAGTTAAGGTAACCCAGCTTATGGATGTAGAACGCTACTCCCACGTTATGCACCTGGTATCCCATGTCCAGGGGAAATTGAGGTCAGGGCTTTCCCATTTTGATGCCCTGCGTGCCGGCTTTCCCGCTGGTACCGTTTCCGGCGCCCCCAAGATTCGGGCTATGGAAATTATCGCCGAACTGGAGCCGGATAAGAGGGGACCCTATGCCGGGGCAGTAGGCTACTTCGACTTCTCGGGAAATCTGGATACGGCTATCGCTATCCGCACCATTGTTATCACCAACGGCATTGCCTATATCCAGGCCGGGGCTGGCATTGTCGCCGACAGTATTCCTGAGCGTGAATATCAGGAATGTCTGAGTAAAGCCCAGGCACTGCTGACGGCTATTGAGCAGACGGAGGCTAATTATGCTTCTGCTAATAGATAATTATGACAGCTTTGCCTATAACCTCTTCCAGTACCTCAGCGAGCTGGGGGAGGAGGTGTGGGTGGTTCGTAACGACCAGATAAGCCTGGATGAAATTGAAGCCAGGTCACCCCAGCGTATTGTTATCTCCCCCGGTCCGGGTACCCCGGAGCGGGCTGGCATCTCCAATGATGTTATCTGCCAGTTTGGCAATCGGCTGCCTATCCTCGGCGTCTGCCTCGGTCACCAGTGCATCGGCTATAGCTATGGGGCTAGAGTTGACCGTGCCACTGAAATCAAGCATGGCAAGTCATCGCTTATCTACCACGATGGCAAGGGGCTTCTGACCGGACTCCCCAACCCCTTCCCTGCCATCCGCTATCACTCGCTAGCCGTGATGCGTGACGCCCTGCCCCAATGCCTTGAGGTTAGTGCCTGGACGTCAAACGGCATAATTATGGGACTGCGCCACCGCCAGTTTCCGGTAGAGGGAGTCCAGTTCCACCCCGAATCTATCATGACTGAGGTGGGCAAGGACTTACTCAAGAATTTTCTACAATTGTCTTATCCAAGATTAGCAACCTATCCCCCTGACCCCCTTCCCTTACAAGGGAAGGGGGAGTTATAGATAAGAGAGGGGCAAAGCCCCTCTCTAAAACCTCTCTCCCCTTTTAGTAGAGGGATACGGAAGGAGAGTCAAAGAGAGGCGAAGCCTCCCTTAAAAACCACCCTCCCCCTCTCCTTTGAAGGAGAGGGGGATAAAGGGGGTGAGGTGATAATGGAAAGGAGGAAAGGGAACAATGATTAAAGAAGCCATTGAATCTTTAGTCTCTGGTCGCTCGCTTAGCTTTGAGCAGGCGGCGGGGGTAATGGAGGCAATAATGAGCGGTGAGGCAACCCCGGCTCAGATTGCTGGCTTTATTACTGCGCTCAGAATCAAAGGGGAGACAGTAGACGAGATTGCGGGACTGGCCAGCGTTATGCGGGTGAAGTCAATCCCGGTGAAGGTAACCCCGCCGGTGGTTGATACCTGCGGCACCGGCGGCGATAACTCCTCCAGCTTTAATATCTCCACCGCCGCTGCCTTTATTGCCGCCGGCTCAGGACTCAAGGTAGCCAAACACGGCAACCGGGCGATGAGCAGCCACTGTGGCAGCGCCGATGTCCTCGAAGCCTCCGGGGTGAAGATTGACCTCGGGGCTGAAGCCGTAGCCAAGTGCCTGGAGACGATAGGCATCGGCTTTATGTTCGCCCCCGTCTTCCACCCGGCGATGAAGTATTCTACTGCCCCCCGCCGTGAGATTGGAATCCGCACCGTATTTAATATCCTGGGACCCCTGACCAACCCCGCCCATGCCCAGTTCCAGGTTATCGGTGTTGCCACCAGGGAACTGGGAGAAAAGATTGCTTCTGTCCTCCACCGCCTGGGTATCAAGCACGCCCTGGTCGTACATGGCACCGACGGTATGGATGAAATCTCAATTACCGGCAGGTCACTGGTGTGGGAGGTCAATGAGAGCGGGGTATTGCCTGCCTATGAAGTTACCCCCCAATATTTTGGCTTCAAGGAGGCAAATCTGAACGAAATTAAGGGTGGGACGCCCGAAGATAACGCCCGAATACTGCGCGGCATCTTAAGCGGAGACCAGGGACCGAGGCGGGATATAGCCGTGATGAATGCGGCGGCAGCCCTGGTCGCCGGCAATCGGGCATCAGACCTCAATGAGGGGGCTCGTCTTGCCCAAGAGGCGATTGATAGCGGGCGAGCCCTGGAAAAACTTGACGCCCTGATCAGGCTCAGTCAGAGCCTGAGTTAGACTTACTATGGGAAAAGAGATGCTAGATAGAATTGTGGCTCAAAAAAGGGAAGAGGTGGAGCAAAGGAAGAAGAGCCTGCCCCTATCCCGGCTGAAGGAGCTTATTGCCCGGCGGGAGGCACCTCTTGATCTGGCTCTCGCCTTGAAGGATACCAACACCCGGTTGATTGCCGAGGTAAAACGAGCCTCCCCGTCACGAGGCGTCCTCCGCCCCAATTTTAACCCGGTTGAGCTAGCCCAAAAATACGCTCAAGGTGGGGCGGCGGCTATCTCAGTGCTAACCGAGACCAATTACTTTGAAGGCAGCATCGACCATCTGGCAGCAATCAGAGAGGAAGTCCGTCTTCCCCTGCTGAGGAAAGATTTCATCTTTGACCCATATCAGGTGTATGAGTCCCGGGCTTACGGTGCCGATGCCCTGTTACTGATAGTCGCCATCCTGAGCCAGGAGCAGCTCGAGGAACTCCTTTCCCTGAGCCATAACCTGGGTCTAAGCTGTCTGGTTGAAGTTCACAATGAGGGCGAGGTAGAAAGGGCGCTCGGCAGCCAAGCCAAAATCATCGGCATCAATAACCGGGACCTCACCACCTTTAAGACTGACATTAACACCACCCACCGATTACTGCCTCTCATCCCCCAGGGAAGGATTGTCGTCAGTGAAAGTGGCATCAGGAACCGGAGTGACGTGGCAAAGCTGAAGAGTTGGGGGGTTAATGCGGTTTTGGTCGGCGAGGCTCTAGTTACTGCCGGTGATATTGTGACCAAAGTGAGGGAGCTAATAATATGACCCGGGTCAAGATTTGTGGGATTAAAGAAAAGGCTGATGCCCTGGCTGTAATTGAAGCCGGGGGCGACCTTATCGGGCTGGTCTTTGCTCCCAGCCAGCGGCAGGTGACCGCGGTGCAGGCTCGTGAGATAGTTAGCGCCGTCAAGAGTCATAGCCATGCTATAGAAGTGGTTGGGGTTTTTGTCAATATGCCCGCCCCCGAGGTAAATATGATTGCCAGTTCCTGCCATCTGGACTGGGTCCAGCTAAGTGGTGACGAGCCCTGGGAGTACTGCCGCCAGATTATCAAGCCGCTAATTAAGGCGGTCCGGATAAGGCAGGGGCAACGCCCGGAGCTAATCTGCGCCAATTTGGCTACCGGGGAACAGATACTATCCAGCCAAAAGCACCTCTACCTCCTTGACTCCGAGGTTAAGGGCAGGTATGGTGGAACCGGAATAACCTTTGACTGGAGCCTGGCTCGGCGGGTGGCAGAGCAATTCCCGGTGATTATCGCCGGTGGTCTTAACCCGGATAATGTAGCTCAGGTAATTGAGATGGCGGCGCCGTGGGGGGTGGATGTTTCCTCGGGCGTGGAAGTAGGCGGAGCCAAGGATATAGTTAAAATCAGGGCTTTCATTGAAGCGGTAAGGAGGGCAGATGACAGTAAAAGATAGGCAGTTACCCGATTCCTATGGTTACTTCGGGCAGTTTGGGGGCAAGTTTGTCCCCGAGACGCTAATGTCAGCCCTTTACGAGCTAGAACAAGCCTACCTTGAGGCTCAGGCTGACCTGAGTTTCCAACAGCAATTCCACCAGCTGTGCCGGGACTATATCGGTCGCCCTACCCCCTTATACCTGGCTCAACAACTCTCGGCAAAAATAGGCGGGGCTACCATTCTACTCAAGCGTGAAGACCTGGCTCACACCGGGGCGCATAAGATTAATAACGCCCTGGGTCAAGGGCTACTGGCTAAACGTATGGGCAAAACACGAATCATTGCTGAGACCGGGGCTGGGCAACACGGAGTGGCGGCGGCTACGGTATGTGCCATGCTGAATGTTGAATGTATCATATATATGGGTGAAGAGGATATCCAACGCCAATCATCTAATGTCTTCCGAATGAAGCTACTAGGTGCCGAGGTGCGCCCCGTATCCTCAGGCAGTCGCACCCTAAAGGATGCCATCAACGAGACTATCCGGGACTGGGTAACCAACGTCCACAATACCTACTACCTTCTGGGCTCAGTGGTCGGTCCCCACCCCTATCCCATGATTGTCCGTGACTTTCAATCAATAATTGGACAGGAAACAAAGGAGCAGGTTATGGCTACCTATCACCACCTGCCTGACTGCTTAGTCGCCTGTATCGGCGGCGGGAGCAACGCCATGGGTCTGTTTCATCCCTTTTTCCACGACAAAAGTGTCAAATTCATCGGTGTTGAAGCCGCCGGCCGAGGCCTAAAGACTAATCGCCATGCCGCCTCACTGGTAGCCGGGAGGACTGGTGTGTTACACGGGACTAAGGCACATCTGTTGCAGGACAGGGACGGCCAGATACTGGTAACCCACAGCATTGCCCCCGGGCTGGATTATCCCGGGGTAGGACCTGAGCACAGCTACTATAAAGCTATCGGTCGGGCTACCTATGTGGCAGTTACCGATGCCCAGGCCCTGGAGGGTTTCAGGCTCCTGTGCGACACCGAGGGGATAATTCCGGCGCTGGAACCCGCCCACGCTATCTATTATGCCGCCGAACTGGCCGCCGGTTTGCCCCAAAACCAGCTTATAATTATCAACCTTTCCGGTCGAGGCGATAAGGACCTGGACATTGTGGCTAAAGCCATAGGAATGGAGTTATGAGCCGTATTGCATCTGTTTTCAGACCGGGATACAAGGCGCTGATTGCCTATCTCACCGTAGGCTACCCCACCCTGGAAACAACCTATGAAGTAGCCTCCATCCTGGCCAATAATGGCTGTGATATGATTGAGCTGGGCATCCCCTTCTCCGACCCTCTGGCTGATGGTGCCACTATCCAGAAGGCAAGCTACCAGGCACTCCAGCAAGGTATTACCCCGCAAGTTTGTCTGGAGGCAGCCCGAAAGTTGCGCCGAAAGATAGCTGTCCCCCTGGTATTTATGAGCTATTACAACCCGATACTCAGTTTTGGGCTGGAGGCTTTCTGTCAGGCTTCGGTTAAAGCCGGAATTGATGGTCTAATAATTCCTGATTTACCTCCCGAAGAGGGGGCTGAACTGGAAGCAACCACCAGGAAGCTCAACCTCGACCTGATATATCTCCTCGCCCCCACCAGCACCGAGGAACGCATCTCCCTGGTCGCCGAAAAGAGCCAAGGGTTTATCTATCTGGTTTCCCTCACTGGCGTTACCGGAGCCAGGCAGAGCCTGCCCCCGGAGCTGGAGGAATTTGTCAGGCGAGTTAGACAGAGGGCGCATCAGCCGCTGTGCATTGGCTTTGGCGTGTCTAATCCAGAGCAAGCCAGGCGAGCCGCCAGGATAGCCGACGGGGTCATTGTCGGCAGCCGCCTTATCCAGTTAATTGAACAGGATGCCACCTTCTCTTCCCTCAAATCTTTTGCTCTAAGCCTGCGACAGGCTTTGAATTTGATATAATTAAAAACCAATAACAAGGAGGACAAAATGGAGAGAACAAAGTTTACCCTTGATGAAAAGGACATGCCAACATCCTGGTATAACATCCAGGCGGACTTACCGGAGCCACTACCACCATTGCTTCATCCCGGCACCAAGGAGCCGACACGCCTGCCCCCACCCCTATTCGCCGAGGCACTCAATGAGCAGGAATTCAGCCAAGAACGCTGGATTGAAATCCCCGAGGAGGTGCAAGAAATATACCGCACCTGGAGACCGACAATATTGCATCGGGCACACCGGCTGGAGAAGTTTCTGGATACACCAGCCAAGATTTTCTACAAATACGAGGGGACGAGCCAGGCGGGGAGTCACAAGCCCAATACCGCGGTAGCCCAGGCTTACTACAATAAGAAAGAGGGCATTAAACGCCTGACTACCGAGACCGGCGCCGGGCAGTGGGGCAGTGCCCTGTCTATGGGCTGTATGTTCTTCGGTCTTGAGCTCAAGGTCTATATGGTCAAGATTAGTTACAACCAGAAGCCCTATCGTCGCATCCTGATGGAGACCTGGGGGGCCAAGTGCGTGCCCAGTCCCAGCGAGGATACTGAAATAGGGCGCCGCATCCTGGCGGAAGACCCCGATTCCCCAGGCAGTTTGGGCATCGCTATCAGCGAAGCCTTAGAGGATGCCTTCGCCCGTGATGATACCAAGTACTCCATAGGCAGCGTAGTTAACCATGTCCTGCTTCACCAAACGGTAAACGGTCTGGAGGCTAGGAAGCTAATGATGGAGAAGGCAGATGCCTACCCCGATATCATCGTCGGCTGCATCGGTGGTGGCTCAAACTTCGCTGGATTATATTTGCCCTTCGTAAAAGATAAAATTGACGGCACCAAGCCAGACCTGCGCATCATTAATGTCGAGCCGGCAAGCTGCCCCACGATGACCAAGGGTCCCTATGCCTGGGACTATGGGGATGTAGCTGGACTCGCCCCTATAATCAGGATGTATACCCTGGGTCATACCTTTGTACCACCACCGGTCCACGCTGGTGGTCTTCGTTATCACGGCATGGCACCCATCATCTGCCACCTCCATAGACTGGGTCTTGTTGAAGCCAGGGCTGAGCACCAGTTGGCTACCTTTAAAGCCGGGGTAACCTTTGCCCGCACTGAGGGTATTATCAGCGCTCCGGAGCCAAACCATTGCATCAAGGTAGCTATTGATGAAGCCCTCAAATGCAAGGAATCAGGTGAGTCAAAAACCATCCTGATAGCTCACAGCGGACACGGGCACTTTGACATGGCGGCCTATGATGCCTATCTCTCTGGCAAACTTACCGATTATGAATATCCCGAGGAAAAGGTAAAGGAGGCACTGGCTTTATTGCCTGAGGTACCCGGGGCATAAATAATGAGGTCATTTACCGATTTCCCCCTCCCTTAGTAAGGGAGGGGGAAATAATCCTTTTTTGTTCCGATTTTGCCTGTATGCTATAATTCAACTGGAATGAAGAGGGTAAAAATAAAATACCTGGCTGTTTCTCTGATACTCATTCTATCTATTACATTAGGCGTTGGCTATTCCCCGCCACCTAATGAACCTTTTATACTAGACTTTAGTTGCTCCCCGCCACCTCCTGTAGATACTTCGCCCCCGCCTACCTCTCCCCCTCCCTCTACCCCAATTGACCCCGGCTGGACATCACCACCCCCCGAAAATAATGCGCCGCAATTGCCCGATTACATCACCGTCGTAGCTAAGGTTAAGCCTTCAGTAGTGGCTATCAAAACTGATACCAGTGCTGGCTCAGGATGGATTATACGTGAGGATGGAATTATCATAACCAATAATCATGTAGTCGCCGGAGCCGAAACTATCACTATAACCCTGGACGACGGTAGCACCTTCCCCGCCGAAACAGTATGCACCGACCCTCTTACTGACCTAGCAGTAGTCAAGATTGACGCCCAAGACCTACCGGCAGCCGATATTGGCGACTCCTCCCTATTGAGGGTTGGTGAGCAGGTAGCGGCTATCGGTAACTCGCTAGGGCTGGGGATAAGCATGAAGGGGGGGTGGATTAGCCGCCTCGGGGTTTCTATACCCGTATCCGCAGGACAGACATTAGATGACCTTATTGAAACTGATGCCGCTATTAATCCGGGCAATAGTGGTGGACCTTTAGTCAATATGGCTGGAGAGGTAATCGGCATTACCAGCGCTAAAATTGCTATGATCGGTGTCGAGGGTATGGGCTATGCCATAAGCATCAATATTGCTATCCCTATCATTGACCAACTAATCCTGAGGGGCTACGTAATTCGCCCCTACCTGGGCGTCCAGCTTGCGGATGTAAACCCGACCATGGCCTGGTGGTATAACCTGGCCGTAGATACAGGAGCCTTGGTTACCTATGTAGAGCCGGGTAGTCCCGCTGATGAAGCCGGCCTGACCCAAGAGGATGTTATCGTCAGCCTGGATGATGAGGAAATATCCACTGCCCAGGACTTAATCAAAGGGATACACAGCCGGCAGATTGGAGAAAAGGTAAAAATAGTCTTCTGGCGGGGTGATACTGAGAATACTACCGACGCTACACTTACCGAAAGCCCACCACCCTAAGTCACTCCAGTCTCTTCACCCCCAATAATACCTCATAGTCACCCAATCTATGGCTCTCGGTAAATACACCCTCGTGAGGAACTCCGTCAACAAGCTCCCGGGATAGCGTTTCCTGCTTAATATAGTCGGCAAAATCTTCCATTACCTGCTTGATATAAGCCTCGCCTTGATAATAGGTAACAATACGGTCGGCAATGTCAAACCCAGACGAGCGGCGCATGGTCTGCAATCGGTGCACTATCTCCCGCGCCAGTCCCTCAGCCCGGAGCTCTGGAGAAAGCTCAGTCGGGACAGCTACCGAGTAATCACCCTCGGTGACAATCACGACAGCAGGGACAGAAACAGAGATGTCAACCGTGGGCGGACGAATTATCACATCCTTTACATTGAGTTCTTCCAGAATTTGAGGCTTTAACCGCTCTAAAATTTCCTGTTCCTGGTTACTGGCTAGGCTGACTAAAACATGAGCCAAAGGCTGGCGCACCTTGATACCTGCCTGGCTTCGGGCGGCCCGTCCCAGACTTGATATTTTCATGACTAATCGGGTATCAGCGGCTAACTGCTTATCAACCTTAGTTACATCAGCCACCGGAAAATCAGTCAGGTGCACACTATCTGGAGCCTCAGGAAAGGCCGAGCCAACCAGGTTTTGATACAGTTCCTCAGCCAGAAACGGGGTAAATGGAGCCAGTAGCTTGGACAGTGTAACCAGACACTGATAAAGTGTATTATATGCCGACAGTTTATCAGCATCGCTCTCACTCTTCCAGAACCGCCGACGGCTGCGGCGTACATACCAGTTAGATAGCTCATTGACGAAACTTTCTATCTTCCTCCCCGCTTCCATCGGGTTATAAGCTTCCAGAGCCCCATCAACATCAGCTATAAGCTGATTAAGCTCAGAGATAATCCACCTATCAAGTTCCGATTCCTCTAAAGCTCCTCCCGAGCCAGGAACAAAGTGGTCTATATTAGCATAGGTGACAAAGAAGGAATAGACATTCCACAGCATCAATAAAAAGCGGCGGGTTACCTCCGAGACCAACCTCTCCGAGAAACGACGCACATTACCCGGCGGCGAGGCAGTAAGACAGTACCAGCGTACAGCATCGGCACCATGCTTATCTATCACTGCCATCGGTTCGACCACATTCCCTCTAGCCTTGCTCATCTTCTCTCCTTTGGCATCAAGGATGTGCCCCAGACAGATAACATTCCTGAAACAGGGACGGTTAAATAGCAAGGTAGATATGGCATGCAGACTGTAAAACCAGCCGCGGGTCTGGTCAACAGCTTCACAAATATAATCGGCAGGGAACCGCCCATCCCCAAGCAAGGTATCATTCTCAAACGGGTAGTGCCACTGGGCTATGGGCATGGCTCCGGAATCAAACCAGCAGTCAATTACCTCGGGCACTCGCTTCATCTTCGCCCCACATTGAGAGCAGGTAAAGGTCAGTTCATCAACAAAGGGGCGATGCAAGTCCAGGGGCTCTTTTAATCCTGATAACCCTGCCTTACCTTTTAATTCATCCACGCCGCCAACACAATCGTAGCTGCCACAAGCTTCACACTGCCATACAGGCAGCGGCGTTCCCCAGTATCTCTCCCGGGAAAATGCCCAGTCCACGTTATTTTGTAGCCAGTCACCGAACCGACCATACTTGATATGCTCCGGATACCAGTTTATCTCGTCATTCCCGGCAACAAGAGCCTCCTTGACGGCTGTCGTCCTGATATACCACGTCTGCTTGGCATAATAGAGGAGAGGCGCCTCACAACGCCAGCAGAAGGGATAGGTATGCCGTATCTTCTCACTACGGAACAGTAGCCCTCTTGACTTCAGGTCATCCAAAATAAGAGGGTCAGCGTCCTTGACAAACCTGCCCGAGAAGGGGTAGTTGCCTGTCATAATACCTTGCAAATCCACCGGATGGACAAAATCAAGGTCATTATCCTGTCCCGCCTGATAATCAACCTCACCATAGGCAGGAGCCACATGCACAATTCCTGTCCCCTCCTCCATAGATACAAAATCGGTAGCGATTACTTTATAGGTTAGTTTTTCATTTGGCTTCTGCAGCTTTAATCTCCGAGCCCCCAGTACTCCCGTTTCATTCACTGTCTCAAAGCGACTTCTCTCTACCCCATATTTATGAGGGTTATACAGTGGTTCATAATTTACCCCGGTTATCGTCGCTAAATCGCTTCCCTTCATCCTTTCTACTATTTCACAACCTTCCAGCTTCGCTTGCTTGAACAAGGCTGAAGCCAGAATCAGATACTCGTCATCTCCTGCTACCACCACATACTCAGCATCAGGAGCCACTGCCAGGGCGGTGTTGCCCGGCAGTGTCCAGGGAGTTGTTGTCCAGGCGAGTAAATATGTTGGTTTATCAGGTAAGCTTGGCAGTCCTTTAACAACCTTAAACTTCACATATATTGAGGGGTCTTCAACGTTGTCCTGGTAACCCAGGGCAACCTCATGGGAGCTCAAGGAGGTGCCACAGCGGGGACAGTGGGGGGTTACCTTATAGCCCTGATAAATCAATCCCCTATCCCACATCTGCTTTATTGCCCACCACACGGTCTCAATATATCTATTGTCCATGGTGATATAGGGATGTTTCAGGTCAACCCAGAAGCCAATGCGCTCGGTCATTGCCTCCCACTGTTTAAGGTAACCGAACACGCTCTGCCGACAGCGGGCATTAAAGCGGTCAATGCCATATTCCTCAATATCTGCCTTACTGGAAAAGCCCAGCTCCCGTTCCACCTCTAACTCTACCGGCAGTCCGTGTGTATCCCAGCCGGCAATACGCGGGGTATAATAGCCCTTCATTACCCTATAGCGGGGGATAACATCCTTGAACACACGAGCCAGCACGTGATGAATACCCGGGCTACCATTAGCTGTCGGTGGCCCTTCATAGAATACAAACCGGGAGCCACTACCGCGAGCGTTTACACTCCGCTCAAAGACATTATGTTTCTTCCACAAGCTAAGTATGCTCTCCTCAACCTGGGGAAAATTCACCTTACTGCTTACTGGATGGAACATCTCAAAAACAAATCAGAGTGCTATTATTACTTAGGCCGAATAACCACTCTACGAGCCTCACCCTCACCTATGCTCTCAGTGGTAACATCAGAGTGGTCAGCCAGAGCCAGATGGATAATGCGCCTTTCATAAGCCAACATAGGCTCTAGCGTAAATGGCACCCCCCTCGCCTTCACCTGCTCCGCCAAGCGCCAAGCTAAAGCCCGCAGTGCTTCATAGCGACGCTGCTTATACCCCTCAACATCAATAATTATCGGCACCCAAACCTCTGTCTGATGACCGACAATAAGCCTAACGATATATTGCAGACAAGCCAGGGTCTGCCCTCGCCGCCCAATCAAGATGCCCAGGTCATCACCCTTAATATCAAGGTTAACGGAAGGAGTAGTTTCTTCCCCCTCAGCCGCCGGTTTAACCTGAGGCTCCACCGAAGCCACTACCCCCATCATAGTAACCAGTGTCTCTAAGATACTCTTAGCTACCTCAGTTACCTCAGTTATATCGCTATCCTTGTTGGCTATGGGCTCCATCTAATCTTAGCCTCCTCAGCCCCCGGCCTAAGATACCACCCCTACCCTACCTTCGTTTAGGACGGTGACCTTTACTTCTTCTCGACCGAGACTTAAACGCTCTAAGGCTGGCGGGATAGCCGCCTCCACCGAGTTGACGCTTATCTCCAGCTCCTCCATAACCTAACTCTTCTTCCTCGGTAGAACCTGTATCAACAATATCAGCCTCCATAGCCGAAATACTGGGTGCTGTCTCGGCTTCGGCGATGCGAACCTTTATATCTTTACTACTCGGGACCACGTACTTCCCGGCTGTTGACCTAGCCAAGCCACCCCACCCCCCGATAACAAAGTATTGGATAACAATGCTAATAACATTTGAAGCCAACCAATAGAGAGCCAGACCACTGGGAACGCTCATCGCTATAAAGCCAAACATCAGTGGCATCATCCACAGCATTAGCTGGCTCTGGGAGCGCTGCTGGGGGTCAGTAGTGGTCGGGGTTACCATCTTCTGCGTCAGCCACATTGTAACTCCAACCAGGATGGCTAAAGGCATATTAGGATTAACCAGGTTGAACCAGAGAAAACTATTGTCCAGCGGTAGCATAGAATATACCACCGGCCAGGACCAAAGACTCCGGGACAGACCCAATAAATCCTCGGGAGTTACGGCTAAAACCCTAATAATTGACTGGAAGAGAGCTATCCAGATGGGCATTTGGATTAGCATCGGCACCGCACAACCAGCCGGGCTCACCCCCGACTCCTTATACAGCTTCATCTGCTCCTGAGCCAGCCGCTGCTTATCCTTGGCATATTTCTTCTGAAGCTCAGCAATCTTGGGCTGAAGCGCTTGCATGGCTCTGGTCGCCCGGAGCTGTTTTACCGTGAGGGGATACATAGCACCCCGAATAATAATAGTCAACACAATAATGGTCAGCCCAAAGCTACCAAATAGATAGGAGGATAGCGCAATGAGCGTGTTTAGCATCAGCGCTACCGGACCCGAGCTCCACAGTTCTAACAATGAAATCTACCTCACTTACTACTTAAAGAAACAGGTCTCCACACTTCTACCCCTGTCTGTGCATTCAGTGCATACAGGGTATCTTGCTTTGAGCTTTGAGTATGGATATATACCACCCCATCACTGGCACAAAGGGGGGCATATATCTCTTGCCCATCATCCCCTACATTGCGCAGCAGAACAACCTGATTATTACCGGTATCCAGAGAATATATTTTACCTTCCTGGGAAGCAATAATAACCCTGCCCTCAACTACCACCGGGTCTGAGCTAATCGGGCTTCCCAGGTCAACAGCGCCGGCGACCTCGCGCCCAGTCTCAGCATCCAAAATATAGACCTTGCCGTCAAGGTTCGGGGCATAGATAACACCATTATAAGCTACCGGTTTAGCCCAATACCAACTACCGGCTTCAACCTCTGACCGCCACCTCAGGCTACCATCGGTGGCATCTACGGCGTAAAGATACCTATCAAAGGAACCGATATAAACTGTGTTCTCATAGACCAGTGGTGTAGAAGCAATAGCCCCCCCAGCTTCAAACACCCACTTTTCACTACCAGTATTAGCATCCAGAGCATAGAGCTTTTTATCAAAGGAAGTAATATACAGCGTGTCACCATCAATCACCGGGGTTGACCAAATCTTGTCCCCGGTCTCAAACGACTGCCATACCCTGTCACCAGTAACCGCATCCAGGGCATAGACCTTACCATCAGAACAGCCAAAATAGACCATGCCTTGAGATACCACTACCCCACCAACTATAGACTCAAGATTACCTTCGCGGGGATACACCCATCTCAAAGCGCCTGTGCTAAAACTAACAGCATAAACCCTCCCATTATAGCCACCGACGTAAACCAAATCCCCCTCTACCGCTGGAGTGCCATAAATAACTATTTCGGATTCTGATGTCCATAGACGACTACCATCCGATTTATTCAGACCGACCAGCCGACCATCCAGAGAACCAACAAATAGGCTGTCATCAGCTATTACCACCCCTGACCAGCCCCTGGGCTGAGACCTACCATAACACCCGGAAACGGTTACCCCGCCGATAACAAGGATAACCAGCAGAAGTAAGACCTTAGCCAACAACCTTCTATTGTGCTTAATCCACACTTACTCACTCCCCCTAAAATGCCATCTATCAGGTACCGGGTCATAACCACCGACATGCAGAGGCTGACAACGAGCCAGTCGCTTTATCCCCAGCCACACCCCTCTAAAAAAACCAAACCTTTCAACGGCTTCATAGGTATATTGAGAGCAAGTTGGGAAATAGCGGCAGGATGACGGCTTAACCCGTGAGATGGTCAACTGATAAAGTCTAATTAACGCTAAAGCTAACTTCTTCATACCCCCTAGCTCTGAACCCTCCTGAAATTGCTTTCGGCGGTTTTCAATAAACCAGCTCGGGATAACAACCCCCTAACCGATTCCTTAAGACTAGCATAATCGGCAGCCGCCACCACCGGGCGAGCAATAAATACAATATCCCATCCCGGCTCAAGTGGTGTTAGCCGCAAGATTTCACGGAGCCGACGCTTTACCCTATTCCTGGTCACTGCCTTACCTACCTGCCGACTAACCGAGAAGCCATACCGGGATAAAGTAAAACCATTAGACAGAGCTTTCATCACCACCAAACTATTCACCCACGCCCTACCCTCACTATAAACCAATGCATACTGTCTCCGCTTGGTAAGACACTGCTCCCGGCGCATAACCTCACTCCTAACCAATTTACCAGTAACCAGCCCATTTATCAAGGGAAATTCCTCTAGAGGCTAACGCCCTCTAAACTTTTTTCCCCTTCCCTTGATAAGGGGAGGGGAAAAAGAAAGAGGCGGTTAATAAATAACCTCACCAAGTGCCCACTGCTTCACACCACGGTCAATCTTTTACGACCCTTGAGTCGCCTCGCTTTCAAGATAGCTTGCCCACTCCGAGTGCTCATTCTCGCCCGAAAACCATGCTCGCGCTTCCTCGGAATCCTCTTTGGTTGATAAGTCCTTTTAGGCACTCCAATCTCTCAATCGGCACAAAATAGTTATAACCTCCACCCAACTAACCGCGTACGCCAACGCCCCCCGCCTTATGGATATGGGCCGGCACATACGGTAATAGAGCTAAATGCCGCGCTCTCTTTATCGCCACGGCTAAAGCCCGCTGATGCCTGGCACAAGTGCCCGTTTTACGACGCGGCTCAATCTTCCCCCGATTTGATATGTAAGGGCGCAATTTCAAGGGGTCTTTATAATCTATAATCTCAGTCTTATCAGCACAGAAGGAACAAAACTTATGCCTTGGCGATATACCTGCCCTGCTTCTACGCCTCGATTCACCAACTTGTTGTCTAAAAATAGCCACTCGTTATAGATTCCTTACTAAAGCTAGCCTTCACTTTCAAATGGAATGTCCTCTGGCTCCAATTCACCAACCTCAGCTTCCTCAGCCTTCTCTTCAGCCTTCTCTTCAGGAAGCGGGGCTACTGCCTGCCTATCAAGGAATGTTACCTTGTCGACTACTATCTCATTGCGAAAATACCTTTGCCCGTCCTGGCCCTCCCAGGTGCGGGTGCGTAATCTACCCTCGGCATAGACCAGCCGACCCTTAGTCAGGAACTGGTTGCACTGTTCCGCCAGCCTATTCCAAGCGACCACAGTAAACCACTCCGTCTCCTCTCTACGCTCACCCTGACCGGTAGTATATCTCCAGTTAGTAGCCACCCGAAATGAAGTTACCGGGTTGCCATTTGGGGTGAAGCGCATTTCAGGTTCGCTCCCAAGATTACCAATAATCATCATCTTATTTAGACTTGCCATTGTCTCAACACTCCTCCTCAACCTCTAATAAAAACGTTTCTCCTAATTAGCTACCCAACTTTACCAACAGATGCCGCAGAACCTCCTCAGAAATCCGTAGCCTGGCTTCGAGCTCCTGGCTCGATGTCGGCTTCAATTTAAACTGAGCTAGCACATAACTACCCTCCATAAAATGTTTTATCGGATAGGCTAATTTTCTTTTACCCCATCTATCGACACCGGAAATGATACCGCCCCGCTCCGTAATAAGCTGGCTTATATTATCTATCATCGCCTCTAATTTCTCAGCCTCCACCTCGGGACTAATAATTACTACCAGCTCGTAGTCACGCAACTCCACCTCTTCCGCTTTTACTGCTTGCTTAGATGTCCTTCCAGATACCATTTGCCCTCAAAAAAATTTATGGTATATTATACCACACAACCAAAAGCACACACAATGTATGTCCGGTTAATACCTGAGCTCATCATTACCGCTAAAAGGCAATGAGGTTGATTAATAATCCGACGCTATTCAGATTGACACAACATATTACTCCTGATAAACTTTAGCTAAGTAGAAGATTTAATCAACCGACTCCCAAAAACCCTACCGAACTAGAATGGCCCCGTGGTGTAGCGGACTAACATGCCACCCTGTCACGGTGGAGATCGTGGGTTCAAATCCCACCGGGGTCGCATCTGATATCTTTAGCGTGACTTTCAAAGTTCATCTCAAAGAAGGACTTAAATTCGGGTCTTGGTGTAACCGCCAAGACCCTTTTATCTTTAATATGATATTGACTATGGGCTAATTGAGGGTTACACTAGAGAGTTCCAACATCGTTGTACCGTAATCTGCCCACTGATGGGTAAACAATGAAACTGCGAGGGCTTTATCCAGATAGTTGCCGCCTGAAACCTCAGTATCCCAGCCGACTACGATTCTTCATAGTTCCTGTAATCGCCATCCTCCTTGTATCCCTCTTAATTGCAAGCATTCCTCTCAACATAGCTAGTAAAACTGCTTCCGCCGCTGATAGCATCTTCTACGATTTCATAGCCCAAGCATCCAGTGCATCCTAGGGAAGCGGTGCCGGCAGCCTCTCCTTTCCAGGAAGTGATAGCGATAACAAGGGTTTTGCTCTCTACAGGGACAACTGGCAGCTTGAGGATAACAGCGTAAGAACCAGGGTTCTGGAAACGCATCCCCAGTGGGTAAGCAACGGCTGGATAATGGGCAGATACCCCCTGCTGACGGTCCCTGCTGATACCGAACTTAAAGTTACGGTGGGGTTTCTCAAGGGGGCTACGGAAAGCGACGGCGTTACCTTTAAGGTCCAGTTTGAAGAGGGGCAAACCAGGCAGACAATTCTAAGCCAAGGGGCAACCTATGACGGTAAGCTCGATTCAGTAACTCAGGGTCTGAGTTCAATAGCCGGTAAATCCGGGCAGTTCATCCTGTATGTGGATGCGGGGCAGAATTCGGGGCAGGATTGGGCAGCCTGGGTGGAAGCCCAGATTGTGACTGCGCCACCAGAGTTACCTGACCTGGTGACAACGGAAATCCGCCAAGAGGACGGTGATATCCGTTACAGGATAGTGAATGAGGGAGAGGGCAGCGTGGTTAACCCACACGGTCCAACGACACCATTCTGCAATGCGCTTTTTATTGATGGCGAGCTGGTGGCGAGAGACTATGTCAACATTTATGAAATGTTGCCCGGACAGTGGATTGACAATCCTTTCGACTATGAATGGCAGGCAACACAGCCCGAGCATGAAATAGAGGTCTGCGCTGATTGGGAAGGTGATGTAACCGAAAGCAATGAGCAGAATAACTGTCTGGAGAAGACATTTGAGATTGGTGACACCGTCCCGCCGATTGTAACCATCACTTATTCTCCCCTAGATGTTACCACGTTAAGCGAGGTAACGTTTACGGCGCGGGCAAGGGATGATTCAGAAGTCACCAAATTGGAGATTTATATTGATGGGGAGATGGTTGAGGAGTGCCTTGAACCGAGCCAGGGAGTCGATGAAAAAGGCAGAACCTATTGGGAGTGTATATATACCGGTGGCCCCTATGAAGAAGGTGAACTGACTTATCATGCCGAAGCCCTTGATGAATACGATAATAGAGGCAGCACCTCTGAGATGACTTTGGAGGTAGCCCCGATTACGATTACCCCACTCCCTCCCACTTACGAGATGTGCTGGTACTCTATTTCGGGTACTATCCATGACTTCCCCTATAGGGCGGGTACCCTTTTAATTGAGGTATGTGAGGCCGAGACCATCCTCTTAGAGTTGGAGGGTGAACCCCAGCCTATCACGAGTTGCAAAGAAGGCGGCATGGTATGGTATGCCGATGTCACCAGGCGCATGGAAGGAGATTTGCCCGGGCCGGACCTTACCTACTATATCGGAAGACTATGCCCTGGGGAGTACGTATTGGCACCGGTCTTTAACCCGGCCTCAGATGTGTGCCAGTGGCAGGGCAGCTGGCGAACAGCCAAAGGGCAGGTAGTGAGAATTGAAGACTCCAGCGCTGAAGGCTTTGATTTCACCTTTACGCCAGTGGACACCCGTTCTCCGATGATAAACTCGATCCGGGTGGAACCGGAGCAGCCAGCGTATGGCGAGGAGGTTACCGTTACTATCCTAGCCGATGACGATAGGGAGATAGTCAGCATGTGGCAAAAGACTGACACCCTGGGTCTGGACGGCTCCTACCACGCTGACTACTGGCATGGTTTGACGGTTACGCCGGGGTTGGAAGGCAGCACTGCGGGAGCACAGTTCTCCTTCATCGTCCACAATGTGATGACGGCTACGGTGACGGCCAAGGTATGTGATAGCGGTGGCAATAGCCATACCTTAAGTAAGGTAATTACCTGTGGCAGTTGTAGCGATGGTGTTCAGAACCAGGGTGAGACTGGGGTTGACTGTGGCGGACCATGCCCTTCACGGTGCATTGAATGCCTTACTGACCATACCTGGGGTGATGCCCCATCAGCGTATTTGTATAGCCCCGAGGACAGAGCAATTGTCCATAGTGCTGCCATTGATGCCCTGTTTGAATATGCCAATGAAATAGGAATAAGCGTTTTGGACCTTGATACCGGTGACCCTTACGCTACTACCGACAACTTCATCCGGGCGGTATCATGGTGGATACCGAGGCACATGGGATACCGTGGTGATGACCTGAACCGGAGATGCATCAATGAACTATTGCCCTCGCCGTATGAACCTGGTGACTATGGCCATAACCCGGGCGACTTTCCAGTGCCGGCAGCCTATACGCTCAGATATAGCGGTGCCAGATATGTGATAGATGCTGATAAAGACTACTTCGGGGACTGCGAGGACTTTGCCATACTGGAGTCGGCTATGCTGAGGTCGCTGGGGGTCTGTCACAACTGTATCTTCAACGCTGAGCATCCGGGGCATGGGTTTAACATTGTCTATTATGAGGGTAAGTATCGGATTCTGGAACCGCAGTCGTTTGCCATCGGTTGTGAAGACTACGGTCCGGAATTCATCTGGAATGACAAGATAGGTGCTATGTCCGGCAGCATTTTCGATAAAGTCCGGCCCTGGGAATACACAATGAACTACCCGTATTGTGAGCACCCTGCGGTTAACGTGAGTGGTGGCGGATTTGGGGCTAAGACGTTGTGGCTTGATTGGGATGGCTGGAGTGAGAATAATGTACCTGTTGCTGGCGATTTCGATGGTGACGGTAGATGTGATATTGCATCTGTATGGTTTACTGACGGTTATGAGCCATTCCGAGCAGGTGTATTCAGGTCAACGGGTCATAGTTTTGAAATACCCGAAGAACGCCCCGGATATGGGCACGCAGCCAGTTTTTCGCCCCTGATATGGGAGAGGTCTGGGGGAGATTGTATCGTGGTGCCTTATCACGTTAGGGACATACTTGGTCTTTGGGCGGCTAGAGGTACACCTTATGAATGCGGGGATGAGCAGACGGGCCAGTTTGGAACATTCAACCCTGATGCGGTGCTTAGGTTTGGAGACCCAGATGGGGATGGCTACACGGATAAAGTTAAATTCTACCAGGGGGAGAAAGACGTCAAAGTGCGTGGTGCGGTATGGGGTGATGACTTCTCGCCCGCAGGTGAGATACCTTTTGTTGGTGATTTTGACGGGGATGGGTACGATGATGCTGTTTCCTTCGAGAGAAACTGGGGTGGTGTTCGTGTCATCCGCTCTGTGCCCGGTGAAGACACCTTCACCATGTTTTGTCTCTGGCATGACGAGTTCTGCCTCGGTGAGGAAACACCAATGGTCGGTGATTTCAACGGCGATGGTCGGCAAGATATTGTCTCTTTTAATATGGACGATGGTGAGGTCTACGTTGGACTGTCAACCGTGTTTGGCTTCTGGAGCGATGGTTTAGAGGGTAGAAGGGCGCTTTGGCATTCTGACTTTGGCTCCAGCCAAGACGTACCGCTGGTTGGTGACTTCAATGGTGATGGGTTGGATGACATCGCCTGCTTTCGTTTGGACGACGGCAGAGCCAGGGTCTGGGTCTCTCTGGCAAACCCAAGTACCATGACCTATAATTTTCATGGTGGCTGTCTCTGCGAACAGGCACACTTCTACCTAGACGGATATTCACCTTCTATTTGTCCCTGAGAGAAAGAGAGGTCAGTAGAGGCAAGAGATGAAGGGGTTTTGGTTTAAGATAGGCTATTGCCGGGGATGGGAAAAGGGCATGCGGAGAGGTGTCCTGGCCGGACTACTCGTACTTTCGTTGTTGCTCTTGGTAGTCGCGCCGGCGAGGGCGGGCCTTTTCTACACCGGAGGTATTCACATAGATTCTCTTTCAGCCACGATGGACATAACCAGTGAGGCAGCGGTCTCTGTTGAGTATGAACTGGTCAATCACGGAAATGCTAAAGAGGTAGTTAATCTGAGTGTCTCCCCCCCAGAGGCAACTGCCCGTATCGATGGGGCGGAGTTATCAAATCCGGTTGATTTCGAGGCGGGACAAGTAAGGAAACTGACGCTACTTTATACCATGGAACTATCTTCAGGGGAGTTCCAGAGGATACAGTTCGCCCCCATGCTGTTTTTTGATGATATGGCAAATGCCCAAAGGATAAAGAGCTACAGCGTACGGTTGTTCCTTCCGGAAGGTGTTACCAGGCTCGTCTCATCAAGCTTGCCTTATGATGGTAGCGCCATTCAAGAGGGGCGGCTCACTGTCACCTGGGACAAGGAGGATATTTACCCCAGCGCGCTAAATGCTTCCTGGACAACATTGGATGTTGATATGGCAGCAGTAAAAAAGGCTACGCCCGGTACCCTGACGTCAGCCGGTGAGATAGTCGAGGTGGAGATAACAGTCCAGAATAAGGGAGACAATGAGGTAAGGGACATTACTCTTAGTGATAGCTTCTTCCCTGGTGCTTTTGAAGCCGTAGCCCCGCTTGATGAATTCGAGCTAGTTGAGCCCGAGATGAGTGACCCTCATCTCTACTGGAAGAAGGAAGTAGATAGTCTTAAATCTGGGGAAACGAAAACTTACGTCTACTCGGTGAAGGTTAAGACCCTAGGTTTAGAGACGAGGTTGGGTGCTTTGTCAATACTGGTTAATGGAATACCAGTAGGCGTATCCAATGACATTATCCTGTATAGTGAACTCGAAGCTCCTGGACCAGAGGCCGCGGCACGGGAATTCCCAACGAAGTATGTAATCATCGCGGCTGCAATTGCTGGTACAGTAGCTGGTATATTAGCTCGCAGGAGGAGCAGGAGGAGAAGGAAGACAGCATAGCTTTCAATCAATGCCCAAGCTATGTGGTGCTGTGTCTATGAGGTAACAATTGCTTGTTTTGTTGGTTGGTTGCTCTCCGATGTTTTTTCCGTTCATAATTCCTGTCATAGACTTAGACCCCATGCTATCTTCTCGTCTGATACATATCAATACATCCGCATACTTAGCCATTTCTGCATTACGCATTGCTCCCGCCTTTTTTCCATTCCTTTCCCAGTTCGGCTTAAACTTCTTTATTGCTATATCACTTTCTCTTGCCCAGTCCTCACCCAGTTTATCAATTCCATTAGCAGTACCAGATACAATTTTCTCTATGAAATCTTCGTCATGAAAACCATATACTACATATAAGTACTGTACGAAATCATCGATTATTTGGAATACTTTCTGTTTATCAGTAATATTCCTACTCCCAGCTATAATAATTTTCATATTCGTTACGCTCCATTTTTT
>JAUWIC010000018.1 GCA_030605575.1 Dehalococcoidia bacterium | reverse complement strand
GGTACACAATCTCTTTAATGTGTTAGAAGATGTTGCCGTTGATAACTTCGCTGGACTTGGGGAGTATCGGCAGCAGTTTTTGAAAGCCGGCGCCCAGGAGGTTCACCTGGCTGGCTCGGGTCCGGCTCTATTTACCCTGGTCAAGGACAAGGCTCAGGCGGAGAAGATATACCACAACCTCCAACAACAAGGTCTGGAGTCCTATCTAACTGAAACCCTGGCGGCTATAGCAACGGTGGAATGAGCAGTTTTTTACCTATTCTTAGCTAACCACCCCTTAACTAATTCCTCGCCCTAGGGCTGGTGTGGTGCCTCTTTAACTTCCCGGCTCTGGGATACATTGATAATCAACTTGATAAATCTAACCAGGGCGCTAATGCCCAGTCCAACGGTAATTGCAATTAGCACGATTACAGCCACGGTGGGCAGTATTGCCGCCAGTTCGGCATGGGGTACGACGCTGAAATCAAAAGGAAACACCCTGAGGAAGGTTAAAGCAGTTATCATCCCCAGTGTATTCAGGACAATTAAGGTAATCTGACGTACCAGATATCTGTCCCGGGCAATGGCGATGCTGTGACCTACGATAGAAAGAATCAGCGTTATGTTTAGAATCGGCAGTACCAGATTAAGGTCTGGTGTCAGGAGGGGGTATATATGCCATCGGGTAATGCCATCTACTACTTCACGTGAGTAGATGGCAAGATATCTACTGAAAAAGTTAAAGAAAACCAGGAAAATAGCGCTCCAAACAATGGTGGCAGTAGACGAAGCAATTCTGCCCTGCCTCGTGCCTTTAAGGTGAATCTCCATTCCAGCTTTAGCCGTCGGCGGCGCCTTGGCGGTAGGGGGTGGAGGCGGTGCCGGTTCGGCGGCGGCTAATTTAGCTTGGTACTCAAAATCTTCTGCCCTGATACCGTCTAACTTGGCCACTAATTTCTGGGCTAAATCACCAAAGACGGGGAGCTTCACCAAATGGCCATGGTATGTCCGGTGCATCAAGACTATCCACAGTATGATGCTAATGGCTACGAAGACGCCGAAAACAACATTGGCCGCCACCCACTGGGGGTAAAAGAGCCATCCCCAGTCTATCATTGACCAACTCACCCAGTTACGGATGGTATTGGCGATGGCAATTATGATATGTAGAGTACCGAAGGTGACTAGAGACTGCATGGCGTGGAAGCGAACCAACTTGTTCTTGCGTTCTATGATGAGAAAGATTATCCCGGTTACCCAGACACCGAGATAGCATAACAGCCCGGCAACATTAGGTTTTAGGCTCGTACTCGACCCCGTCTCTTTGGTCGCTTCTACCTTTTCCTCAGATTCAAGTCGTGCCTTCTCCTCCTCATAGATTCTTCTTCTTTCTTCTGGTGATAATTCCATTTCTAAACCCTTCCTTCAATAATTGTACCACGCCGGCTATGGCCTTATCCAAGACTATGTCACCTCGCCCATCCACCCCTTGACCAGCTCCACCTCACCCTGCTTGGTGGTTACCTTCCCATCCAGCCTGGCTTCGTGTAGTAGGTTTAATACCTCTTTAATCTGGAGCCCGGAGGTTATCCCCATTCTTATCAGGTCGTCACCGGTAAGGGCTGGCTTGACATAACGAAGGGTGCGGAGGAAGGTTTCCATATGCCGGCGGGCTATGGCTGAGCCGGTGGCTAAGGAATTGGCGATGATGGCTGATTGAGAATACCCCTGAAGGAGGCGATAGATATGACTGCGTCTAAGCTCAGGGTAAGCCAGTAGTTGGAGTTTACTTTTGATAGAAGCACCATCTCGTAATATCTGGGCTATCGACTTAGATAATCTAAGGTACGCCGTCAGTTGCTCTATCTCTACGTCAGTCAGGTGGTAAGCCAGCAGGGCTAGGTAGAGCTCAACTGGTGGCGGGTTAGGCGAGCTTAGCTGCCGGGCCTGGTCAAACTTTTCCGCCAGCCAGCCATTGCCCTTTAGTGATGGATGTAATTTGATTAACACTCCTAGCTCTTCATCCCGGCGTATAACTTGCTCCGGGCGTTCCTCCTGTAATATACATTCCAGCTCATAGCGTATTCGGTCGCCGCTAATGGCATCCAGCATAGGTATATCTCGTTTAAGTAGCTGGAGGGTCTCTTGTTCCAATTGGAAGTCTAGCCGTTGCTCATAACGCAGCCCCCGCCAGATACGGGTGGCATCATCGGTAAAACTTTTTGGGTGGAGGATGCGGACAAGTTTATGCTCAAGGTCGTTCCTGCCCTCATACCGGTCAATCAGTTCGCCGTAGCGGCTGGGGCTGAGATAAATAGCCAGGGTGTTGATGGTGAAATCACGACGCGAAAGGTCGCTCTCAATAGAGCTGGGCTTTACTTTTGGTAGGGCTCCGGGCTTGGTATAGGTCTCGGAGCGGGCGGTAGCTAAATCAACACTCCATTTACCCCACTGGAGTTTAGCCGTATTGAACTGGGGGTAGGTTGTAATCTTCCCCTGGTTAATCTCGGCTAACTGCTGTGCCAGCTCTATGGCATTACCTTCTACCACCAGGTCAAGGTCAAGGTTGGTTCGTCGCAGGAGCAGGTCACGGACCACCCCCCCGACAAGGTACAGGTTTTGCCCCTGGTTAGCCGCTACCTTACCGGCTACCTGCATAAAGTTGACCAGCTCGGCTGGTAGCTGCTTTTTGATTTCACTGGCTAGATTAGTAATTTCCATTTCCCGAATTATAGCACAGGTTGACGCTGGGTTCATTTTAACCGGCATAGCCCTATTGTTATAGATTGTTTTGAAACCTATCCCCCTGTCCCCCTTCCCTTATTAAGGGAAGGGGGAGTGTAAGTAAGAGAGGGGCAAATACGGGGTCCCCGCACAAACAAAGTTTTTGTGGGGTAAAAATCCCCTCTCTAAAATCTCTTCCTCCTTATGATAGGAATATATATCCATATCATGAGGGGTCAAAGGGAGGCGAATACGGGGTAAAAATCCTCCCTATATTAAGAGGGGAAGCTTGAAGGGGCGCCGCCCCTCTCTAAAACTCCTTTTAAGGAGAGTCAAAGGGAGGCGAAGCCTCCCTTATATAACCAATTCCCCTTCCCCTTGATAAGGGGAAGGGGATAAAGGGGATAGGGTTACCAATAAATATCTAAAGCGGGTGGGTTGCTAAGGAAATATAAAAGGGGTGAGGTTAATAAATAATTATTGTTATTTATTGGTTATTTCCTTATAATGAAGTCCGTATAGGTATAAAAATGAAGGTAGTCTCAATTGTTGGTATGACCGGCGCTGGCAAAACTGAAGCAGCCAGGGTATTTGAGAAGAATGGCTTTACCCGAATAAGATTCGGCGATGTAACTGATAAGGAAATTGAGAAGCGGGGCTTAGAGCTAAATGAGGAAAATGAGCGCTACGTTAGAGAACTCCTCAGACAGCAGTTGGGGATGGCGGCTTATGCCAAGTTGAATCTACCCCGGATTGACGAAACATTAAAGCGTTCCAATGTGGTAATTGACGGGCTTTACTCCTGGGAGGAATACAACTTTCTCAAGACTTATTGTGGGAAAGACTTCTATGTAGTCGCGGTGTGGGCATCGCCGAAGACAAGGCACTCTCGCCTCTTCAGCCGGTCAAACCGCCACCTGACGCTGGACGAGGCTGCCAGTCGGGATGTAGCCGAGATAGAGAACCTTAATAAGGGCGGACCTATTGCTATGGCCGACTTCACCATCGTCAATGAGTCTTCGTTAAAGGACCTGAGAAAGGAAGCCAGAAAGATTATCTCTAGTTTAAGATGAAAAGGTTGACCAGACCAAGTAGCAATGAGTATTTTCTAAAGATAGCCTCAGTGGTAGCTGAACGCTCAACCTGCCGTCGGCGTCACATTGGGGCAGTGGCAGTAAGGGATAAACACATACTGGCTACCGGTTACAATGGCGCCCCTTCCGGCTTCAAGGACTGCCTTGAGCTTGGTTGTCTGCGGGATGAGCTGGGTATACCATCAGGACAGAGGCAGGAAATATGCCGGGGCATTCATGCTGAGCAGAATGTAATCATCCAGGCTACTCTCCACGGCGTTAGCCTTGAGGGGAGTACTATTTATGCTACCCATACCCCGTGCGTACTATGTGCCAAGATGCTGGTCAATGCCAAGATAAGGCGTTTTGTCAGTTTTGGTAAGTATAGCGATGATTCGTTTGTCGACCTGTTCCGGGAAGCGGGCATAGAAGTTGACATAAAGAAAAGACCCTCATCCCGAATAAGCTATCTGGATTAGCCCCGTTACAACCCTTCCACCAGCCTGTACATAGCTTCGTAAGCCTTGCCAAAATCGGGATTAACCTGGTAAAGCCTGTCTTTTAATTCATTCATTCTCCGGGCAAATTTCTGGCTATCTTTATTTTTAACTAAATCCGCCCAGGTTTTGGCTTTTCCTTGAAATAGCTTTTCAATTTCGGCAATATTGGGTAAATGCATCTGTAAGGAGGTGTAAAACTCAGGGTCTTCGGAGATAACACCCTCCGCCAGCGTTAGCAACAGTTTAAATGTGCTGCCACCAATTGCCTTCATCTGTTTTAACTTATCAAAGCTGAGTAGGGTATCGGCGGCAACGATAGCAATAAAATGGGATAGCCCGAGGATGACCGCCATCATTTCATCATGTTCGTCGGGAGTCATTAGACTGACTCTAGCCCCTCTGGTTTCTAAATACTGCCTGATTTTCTGGGCCAGGGCTGTCTCCTCCTCATTAGTCGGTGTCAAAACAAAGCTCTGATTGGCAATACCTCTGGCACCAGGACCAAACATCGGGTGTACACCCAGCACTATTCCTCTTTTTATATGTTTATGCATTATTTCGACGGGAAACGCTTTGATGGAGGTAATGTCTATAATGACCTGCTCGGGGTGGGTATGGGGGCAAATCTGCGCCACCACCGACTCAAAATTGTCTATGGGCACTGATATTATTATGACCTTAGCCTGCTTAGCCGCTGCCACATTATTAGTGGTGACCTCAGCCCCCAGTTGCCTCTTGGCTGCCAGTAGCTTGCTTTCATTTCTACCGGTTATTACCACCTCATAACCGTCTTTTAATAAAAAGTTGGCTAACCACCGCCCCATCTTCCCCGAACCGCCAATTATGGCTTCTTTCATTTGTTCATCCTTGTTAGTTTGGGACTATTTTAACCTTATTCTCCAGTTTTTTCCAGCAACCTCTCCCCCTTATTCCCCCTCTCCTTAGAAAGGAGAGGGGGAAAAGAACAAGAAAGAGGGGCTTAAGCCCCTCTTAACACCCGCTTATTTACTTTAAGATATTTTGGTAGCCCAATCGATTTTGCCAATCAATTCGGGTACAGGATAAAGCTTCTGGCTATAAGCAAAAAC
>JAUWIC010000059.1 GCA_030605575.1 Dehalococcoidia bacterium | reverse complement strand
CCCTCACCCCCTTGTATCCCCCTCTCCCTCAAGGGAGAGGGGGAAGATTTATTAAGAGGGGCTACTGCCCCTCTTAAACACCCTTACGTGTGTGGAATGTAGTTAACACCCTTATGCGTGCGGAATGTAGTTAAGACTTTGGGAAGGAAGTGGTATTGGCAAAAGCCTAGCGCTTAATATAAGCACTTCTTAGGGGGATTTTGGCTTCTATGCGTAAAAGCAACAATACGCCCGATTATTGTCCTCCTTCAATCTTTTCAATCGCCAGCGACTGGCCTAACGGAATAGTCGAGATCCAATTGAATTTCGCCAGAGAGTCCGTGGTATTCCCAAACCAACGTTTGTAGGAATCCCACCTTGGAAGCAAAGAAGTGTGGCTCAGGATGGAGAACTATATTGTATGTCTTGTTAACGATGAGTCGTCTGTTGTCAAGGTGACCAAAGTTATCCTCAAGCTTTCCTGTTCTATCCGCAATTGTTGGGTCCACTGGGACCCAGCCGTATCCTGGTAGGTAAAATTCAGCCCATACATGCCAGTCGTCTGCCTTGGAAGTTGCCCATCGACCGACGACTGGTCTCGCTGGAATACCAGCAGCCCTGCATAGAGCTACGAACAAGGCAGAATAATCCCCGCATTCGCCATACCCATTTTCAAAAGCAAACTTTGCTCCCCCTGGGCTCTCCTCTATAAGTTGATATGTCATATGGTCTATTACCCACTCATAAATTGAGTGTGCAACGGTATAAGGATTCGTCTCATCTCCCACAATCTCTTTAGCGGTTTCCATTATCTCCGGGTCATTTGCCTCCAGGTAGTTCCCAGATCGAGTAAAAAGTATATACTCTGGGTCATCATTGTCATAGGCAGCGATTTTGTCCAACTCAATATAATAGTTGACTTCCCAGCAAGTGTAGATAAACTGGTCTGTAATAGTGAGAGAAGACCCTCTACTAGGCTCATCGCGAAATTCCCAATACAAAATTCCACTGCCGTACTGTGGGTCCTTCCGTACACTGCTTGGGGAAGGGGTGGTCTCCTCCGTAACAACGTTTTTTTGTGAATCCCAGTCGACCACCCCGGGCATCCACACCTTGAGTTGGTCTACCCTAGCGGTCTCATTTCGTATGGTGAGTGTTCTGGTTACACGGTAGGTTTGTGGATTAGTATACACAGGTTCGAACTTTTCAGGGGCGACACTTGGCAATTCTCTTATGACTAGCGTTTCGCTTACGCCATCTATTTGTATCTTGTAAGCACCAGCAACATGCTTTGCGAATTCGAACGATACTGTGTCCGCGGCGTGCGCAGCTAGTGTAATATTCTGCCTTTCCGTTTCCGCTTCGTCAATTAGTAACGTAATAGTATGACTTCCTTCAACATCGCCAACATTAGCGACAGTCGCTTGTAATTCTACGGTTTCCCAAACCTGAGGTTCTGATGGTGTGATAACGAGGTTAGATATCCTGAATTCTGCTGCTGGTGCCGTCGGTGGAGTTGGTGGTGCTGGTGACGGAGTTGCGACACATCCGCTGAACAAAACCCCACCAATTACGGCTACAGTCAATAACGCGATAACAATCCTTTTCATTTCAGACACCTCCTTTTATTTCTCAAGTCCACAAATGTTTGGTTAACTAAAAAAGGCACCGCGACCTCCGCTAAATAGCGCTTCCGGTGCCTTTTGCTCATCCTATAACTCCTAAACGAGCACTACATTTATGTTATTCTTGAAGTGATTCTACACGTTGCGTCTTCAGGCTAGTCGCGTCCCAAAACCTTGTCAATACCCCCAGATTACTACGATAAACCTTTGTGCGTGCTAAAGGGAGGGGAAAATCTGGAAGCCGTCGCCGTGCTTCCTGGCTCACCGTTAATCCAGCATTTTCTCCAGGCTCTGTCGCCACGCGGCTTCCATTTCCTTAAGAGGGAGGTCTATATAGCCGTCAATAATAAATCGCTTACCGCCTACCGTGCCTAATCTGGTTGCCGGAATTCCTTCACTCCTGGCTAGGGCTTGTAACTGCCGAACCCTGTCTGGCTCTACCGAGATGACAATCCTTGATTGCACTTCGCCAAATAGGGTGGCATCCAGCCGACCTCCAAATTGCCACTTCTCACTCTTAAAACCAAGACCTCGGTGTAAACAGGACTCAGCCAGGGTAATCGCCAGACCGCCATTAGCGCAGTCATGAGCTGAAGTAACAACTCCTTGCTTAATGGCCTTCAAGCAGCAAGACTGCACCCTCTTTTCCAGGTCAAGGTCAATATGAGGTCTGCCTTTAACCAGGTTATGAACCATCTCGAGGTAATCGCTGCCGCTTAATCCCCCACCGTCAAAACCGCTACCCACTAAGAACACCTGGTCACCTTCATTAACAAAGCCCATATCACAGCGCTGGCTTATATCTTCAATAACCCCAACCATGCCACATATCGGCGTGGGATAGATAGCTCCTTGATGTCCCTCATTATAAAGGCTAACATTGCCACTAATTACCTGAATGTTCAATTTGCGGCAGGCTCTACCTATGCCACGTATAGACTCCTTAAGCTGGTAGTAAACATCCTTATTCTCTGGACTGCCCAGGTTCAGGCAGTCGGTAACAGCTAGGGGCTTGGCACCGGTACAGACTAGATTTCGAGCTGCCTCAGCCACGGCTATAGCCCCGCCTAGGTAGGGGTCAAGGTAGCAATAGCGTCCGTTGCCATCCACGGTAAAGGAAAGCCCCTTACCACTACCCTTCACCCGCAGCATCCCAGCGTCACCACCGGGGGGAATAACCACGTCAGCTTGGTTAGTATCGTCAGAGTGACGGAATATCCATTCCCGGCTACAAATATTGGCTGATGCCAGCAACTTAAGAAAAACAGGTTGAGCCTTCTCTGGAGTCAGGTCAGGAATATCCCCTAGGTCAAGCGACTGGAGCCGTCTTAACCACCTCGGCTTCCTTACCTGATAGGTATACATCGGTGGTTCAGTAAGAGCCTTCACCGGGGCTTCAGCCACCACAGTATCACCCTCTTTAACTCTAGCTAGACCATCACTAGTAACCTGACCGATAATATGGCAACGGAGCCCCCAGCGCTGAAACAGGTCTGATACCTTATCCTTAAATTCCGGCTTAACTATTATCAACATTCTTTCCTGTGTTTCGGAAAGCATAATCTCATAGGCAGTCATCCCCGTCTCTCGGCATGGTACTTTAAGCACATCAAGCTCCACCCCGTTACCGGCTCTAGAGGCTGTCTCTACGGCTGAGCAGGTTAAGCCAGCCGCTCCCAAGTCCTGCATACCTACCAGCCAGTCGGTTTTAGCCAGCTCCAAACAGGCTTCAATGAGTAGTTTCTCCAGAGCCGGGTCACTGGCTTGAACTGCCATGCTAGGCTTAGCCTCAGCCTCAAGTGTTCTTGATGCCAGTCCTGAGGCGCCATGAACTCCGTCCCTGCCGGTTTCAGCACCAACTATCATAAGCAGGTTACCCACACCGCTGGCTCTAGCCCAGACCAATTTCTTAGCCTCGCTGATGCCCACGCACATAGCATTAACCAGTGGATTGGTTGAATATGAATGTGAAAAGTAGGATTCACCAGCGATGGTAGGGAGCCCCAGCTTATTGCCGTAGTCAGCAAAACCGGCCACTGCCTTAGTGAATAGATACCGATTATGGGAGCTGTCTAAAGGACCAAAGCGCAAAGAATCAATAGCTGCTACCGGACGAGCTCCCATGGTCAGAATATCTCGAACTACCCCGCCCAATCCGCTGGCTGCCCCCTGATAGGGTTCAATAGCTGAGGGGTGATTGTGGGACTCAATCTTCATCACCACCGCCAAGCCATCACCAATATCCACTACACCGGCATTCTCGGCTCCAATCTCGGCCAGCACTTTCCGGCTGCGAGCGGGAAATAGCTTGAATAAAGGCTTGGAGTGTTTATAACCACAATGCTCACTCCACAGTGAGCCAAACATGCCTATCTCGACAATTGTTGGCTCTCGGCCTAATCTGTGGACAATGAGTTCATATTCGGCTTCGCTTAGAGCGACTTCGTCTAGAATCCGTTTATCAACCGCCATTGTTCACCTCCAAGGATTATGAACTAAGCAACTCGGTTACTATCGCATTTATCTCTCGCCCATCGGCTTTGCCTTTAAGTTGATCGATAAGTTGGGGCATAACCTTCCTCTTATCGTCAAGTTCCTGCGCCCCTACCTCCTCAATAACCTGGCGAGCCGCGGCTATAATCTCTTCCCGGGTCATCTGCCGGGGTAAATACTCCTTTAGCACCGCCAGTTCGGCTTCTTCCTGGGCCACCAGGTCTGGGCGGTTGCCTTGCCTGAAGGCGTCAATGCTCTCCTGACGCTGCCTCGCCTCCTTGGCAATGACGCCAAGAATATCGGTATCATCTAGAGTGGCCTGGCGGGCGATTTCAACGTTTTTAATGGCGGCCATCGCCAGTCGGATAACGGAACGTCTTACCTTATCCCCGGCTCTCATCGCCTGTTTAAGGTCATCGGTTAATTTTTGTTTTAAGTCCGCTTCCATTTTAGTTACAATCTTACTAATATCTTTTCAGTACTCTGGCGGTTTTGCGTCTTTTAGATGCCCTCTTCCGCTTACGCTTAACACTAGGCTTCTCGTAGTATTCACGACGACGCACTTCAGCCAGAATACGTTCCTGTTGCACTCTTTTGTTAAACCGTTTGAGCAAACTCTCAAAGCTCTCATTATCTCTGGCTACTACATTAGCCACATAGCATCATCCTCCCCCTACTTGCATTTATGAATGGATAGTTGGGGCAATCAATACATTTTAGTAGTCATAAATCACTCTGTCAAGAAATGGGAGACAAATTGCACCCTCCTCAGGTTCACCACATAGCTCCGTTTTGCCTCGAGAGTGCAAAAAGGCAGTATAAGCAGCTATAGCGGCGTCGCACAGGTCGTGGTTAAACCCATCTATATAGGCAGTAATACCGGGCAGTAACTGACCAATACGTTGCTTCAAGAATGCTGAGCCAGCCGGTTTGGTCTCGGCTGAGGTAAGGTCAATACCTAAAAACCAAGCCTAATGTCGGCTCCTCCTTAATATCTCGCGGGCTGCCACTACACCCGAAGCTGATGCCTGGATTAAACCACGACTAACCCCAGCGCCATCACCAGTAGCAAACATATTGCTAACCTCGGTCTCGAGGCAAGGACTAAGTTGAAGCTGGCAGGAGTAGAATTTGACCTCAACCCCATAAAGTAAGGTATGGCTGGAAGCAACACCGGGAGCTAGTTTATCCATTGCCTGAAGCATCTCGATAAGCCCGGTAAGGTGACGATAGGGGAGGACAAAGCTAAGGTCACCGGGGATAGCACTCCTCAAGGTGGGCTGAACCAAGCCCCGCTCAATGCGGATCGGAGTAGAACGGTGTCCGTTCATCAGGTCACCCAGGCGCTGCACCAGCACCCCACCACTGAGAATATTAGCCAGTCTAGCCAGGTATTTACCATAGGCAATAGGCTCCCGAAATGGCTCGGTGAAAGTCGTGCTTACCAGCAAGGCAAAATTAGTGTTGTTGCTCTTGCGATTGGCATAGCTATGCCCGTTAACCGTGATTACCGGGTCGCAGCCACCGGTAGACTCCATAATGACTTCACCAGCAGGACACATACAGAATGTTCTAATCCGGTCGTCAAAACTCTTGGACAGGAACTCCAATTTTGCCTCATACAGGACACTGACCAACTCCTCCATCACGGCCACTGGCACCTCTACCCTAATGCCAACATCAACAGGGTTATTATGTGTTGTTAGATTAAGTCGTTTAGCTTCTTTAGATAACCAATCCGCCCCCTCCCTGCCCGGAGCTAAAATTAGATAGTGGCAGTCAAACCCTTCCCCGGTCTCAGTTTCAATACCCCTAACCTCACCATTATCAACAATGATTGTGGAAGCCATTACCTCAAGCTTAAATTCCAGGCGTGAATTAAGGTCAGTTCGCATAGCCTTGAGCACCGAGCGGCAACGCTCAGTGCCTAAGTGACGAATAGGCACTGGTGTCAGGCGTAATTCTATCAGAGAGGCTTGTTGACGTATGTCATCAACCTTATCCCCTGTCCCGTAGAGCTTTTTAGGGGCGCCAAACTTGAGGTATATGTTGTCAACATACTTAATCAGGGCTTCGGTATCAGCCTCCCCGAGGTAATCTCGAAGCCGACCGCCTACTTGTGGACTTAGTGTTAGCTTACCATCACTGAAAGCGCCAGCCCCGCCTAAACCACAAACCAGGCTACTGCGTTTATCAATATCCTTCCCCTTCTCGACAAGCAGAATATTAAGGTCGGCGGCTTGAGACAGCTCTAAAGCGGCGAAGATGCCCGACGGACCGCCACCGACAATGATGACATCGTATTTCTTAGTCATTTTACTTCAACCTGGGTGCCTAAATGTCATTGTATAACCCCTGGCTTTAGCCGTCAAGGAATAGATATTTAACGAAATTTTAACACTTTTTTAATTGACATTTGCCAGTTGGCGAATTATAATTCAACTATGGACACAAGTAGCAGGAATAATTTAGGCGAAGTAATCAGGCAGCAAAGGGTTATGACGTCGCTGACGCTGCAGGAGCTATCAGCTAAGGCAGGGGTATCGGCATCACATCTAGGCCGTATAGAGAGGGGAGAGCGTTTTCCCTCAGCCCGTATTCTGCGAAGGATCGCCCAGCCATTAGGCTTTGAAGAGAATGAGCTATTTACTCTGGCTGGTTATCTTTCTGCCCATCCCCTCAGCGTAGGCGAGGAAAGTCCGCCCTATAGGGGTAGACGGGTAGACCCTTATGTCGCCACGGTGTTATCGCGAGAGCCGGTTAGCGTCCAGCGGGCTGTGGTTGGAATTCTTACCATCTTAAAGAGCATCGCTGAGATCTCGGCTAAAGAATGAGCCGGGGATAACTACCGAGGGTAGGCAATTAAGGGGGGCAGGATAGGCAGCGGGTGGAGTTTATCAGCCTATCCCCCCGTGAGCTTAAGGCTTACCCTTACTGAATATAGACTGTGTTACCTATTTGGTGGCTCTATTCCCCTGAGCATCCACAAAAATCACGAATTGGTGAGAACGCCCCCTTGGTCAATTCTTTACGAAACCTTTATTAGATTTTTATCAAACTATTATCTTTTTTATGCCTGTGTTTATGGCTAGCTGATAGATTTAACTTTAGTAGCATCAGAGAGGTAGCTCAAGGCAGATAGGCAGTATCTAGGGCAGATTCGGTTAAGTCGGTTAATCAATGCCGGTGAGCTCACCCTGAAGAAGGTCGAATTAGTAGGGATTGAGTAAGGAGGTAGAAAAGGTAGTAGGGATGAAAAGAGTATGGCTTAAAATCGGTGTGGTGCTGATGGTGGTAGCCGGGGTGCTGGTGGCAAATGGATGCGACGGACTACCGTTGGCAGCAATCACACACCAGAAGATTGTGGCCGAGGTCATCCCGTCTCCGGCATATGCCCAGGCGGAATCCTCGGCAGGTGAGGCTAGTGAGGTTGAAGGGAGCTCCGGACCTGCCCCAACACCAGTGGTTACTGTTGAAGTATCGCCGCCCCAGCCTTTCTGGGGGATGGTGATGCCCGCCAGTATGGGACACGGGTGGCACCGGAAGCCGCCCGAGAAGAACTGGGAGCTTGAGTGGGTAGCCTTTAGTGTTAAAAGCTTCATTCAAGAGCCTGTCTGTCTGGACAGGGCAGTTGTTGAGATTGCTGGGAAAGTGGAGGAGGTTCCTCTAGATATGGAATTAAACTACCAGGAATACCAGGAACACACGCTGCAGTTACAGTCCATTCTGGACATGACTAGTGGCGAGTATGAACTCAAGGTTTCGCTGTGGAGTGGAGACCAACTCTTATGCTTCAGGTCAGATACCGCCAGGGTGTATTGGCAGGAACCGTAAAAATCTAGGTCTCTTGGGCACTTTTACTTAAAATCCATCTATATAACATACACTTCAGGTTTCGCAAATTCAGCTACGAGGGCTTCAGCGTCAAGGAAACAAGGTGCTATTGCCATTTGACACTGGACATTTGGCGAACTATAATTTAATTGATGGACAAAGGCGACAGGGATAATTTAGGCGAGGTAATCAGGCGGCAGAGAGTTATGATGGCGCTGACACTGCACGAGTTGGCCGAGAAGTCAGGGGTATCGGCATCGCATCTGGGCCGTATAGAGAGAGGGGAGCGTTTTCCCTCAGCCCGTACTCTGCGAAGGATTGCCAAGCCCTTGGGCTTTGAGGAGACCCTGCCCGAGGGTAGTGGACGATTGGACCCTTATGTCGCCACGGTGTTATCGCAAGAGCCGATTAGTGTCCAGCATGCTGTGGTTGGAATTCTTACCATTTTAAAGAGCATTGCCGAGAGCACGACTAAACGATCAACCTCGGATAACTAGCGACAGAGTGACTTATCCGGTGGCTCTGTTCCCCCGCTAAACATCCACAAAAATCACGAATTGGTGAGAATGCCCCTCTTGGTCAATTCTTTACGAAACCTTTATTAGATTTTTATCAAACTTTTATCTTTTTTATGCCTGTCTTTAGGACTATCTGGTAGATTTAAGTTTGATATTATTTTATTTACCCTTGGAGGAGCAGCGTGGGCAATATCACTGTTTTTTTAGCCAATTGGCAAGTACTATTTAGAGAGGGAATCCACTTCAGCCTCTCCGGTGAAGAGGACATTGAGGTTATTGGTGAGACCACTGGTAACGAAGAGGCACTGGCTTTTATTGAAGCCCATTCACCAAGCGTAGCTATTTTGGATATAAACTGTGGCCAGGTTAGCGGGGTTGAGGTAGCCCGCCGCATTCAACAGAACCTCCCATCAGTAGGGGTGATTTTAGTTATGGACAATGACAATGAGGTGCAGCTTTTCTCAGCAATGAAGAGCGGGGCGAGAGCCTGTCTGACCAAGGGCACTGACCCTGTTGACCTGGTCAACATTGTCAGGGAGGTAGCTCAAGGCAGATACCCCATAAGTGAAAGTCTGCTCAGACCGGGGATTGCTTCCCGGGTTCTGGGGGAATTTGAAGCCCTCTCATTATTAAGCGAACAGGTAGGTAATCTGTTGACTCGCCTTTCGCCCGCTGAGGCTGATATTTTGGGACGCATTGCTGAGGGAGACTCGTCTGAGCTGATCGCCCAGGCGCTGAGTATCAGTGAAGAGGCTCTCAGGCATCGGCTTGACTTCATACGGGCTAAGCTGGTGGCTAATGAGCACGACCGAGTGGTGATTGAGGCAGTGCTAAACAAGATAAGATATTTAGGGCAGGCTAAAGACTAGGTATAGACGGCGACGACTACTGCCTCTCGGGCATTATGCTAAAGAATATGTTCGGGGAAATGTCCACACTAATACGATTGAGGGATTCTGGAGCCTAGTTAAGCGAGGAATTGACGGAGTTCATCACTTGGTAGGAGCTAAATACTTACAAGATTACATCAACGAGTATGCTTTCAGGTATAATCACCGTAAAGATGAGAAGCCTATGTTTTTGACGGTTTTAGGGCGGATTTAGGCTTGTTTATGCGTTGACTGACTCTTTTAAGTGCAGACATAAAATCCTTCTTTGGTAGAGATAGCTTCTTTATTTCAGAGTCTTTAATCTTTGGTGTCTTCATCATAATATTGTTCATATTCTTTTGGGTAATGAGTCTTTAGTTCTTCTATGACCTCACCTTTTGTAAATTGTGATTTAAAAGCATCCTTAATGATTTGCGCCATAATGCTCTCGGAGCAACGCTGATAATCACTTACTACATCCGTTCTACGCTCTTGTTCACAAAGACTAGTAGCGGGAATAATTATTGCACGTTTATAATGCACGACAGTGGGCCTCACAAATAAATTTCTGTCGTCACTTCTAGTAAATACCTTCCCGTCGCACATGGGGTTTGGTGCTGATGTAAAGTTTACTATAACTACACCATCATCTTTGTTGGGATTGGTAAGTACCACATACCTATGGACACCGCCATCATCAGGCAAGAACACACTATCGCCGACTTTACAGCCAAACGACATACTACAATGCTAACCCTACTAGATATGCCTCACTGCGCATATCGTTCTTAAACGAAGAAATCTGTTCTGGGGTTTTCCCCAATACTTTAAGTAGTTTTGTGTAATCAGTCGGAATACTAGAACCACTTGGGTTAACATACTCAGGATACTTGTGATGTTCATTCATTAATTGGTTAGGCGATTTATCTTTGTCCCTATTGTATATCTCTTTTATTAAACTTATTTCGGCCCTGCAAAGTTCCCCCGTTGGACAACTCCGCTTTAGAGATACAATTTTTCGGCTATTATCAGTATCTATGTATTCATCCCAAAATGCCCTGCGATTATTAGGCTTTGTGTTGTCGTATGTTTCGCTTAAAACTTGTCCATCGGGCATAGAGCATATTGAAGCATAAGTGATTGGGAAAGACCATCGCTCTAGGGCTTCCCGTTCAATGTTGTACATTATCTTCATAAACTTCAGCAAATCCATACTACAGTTGCTTTGTTTAAGTAAAAGTGCAGCCACTTGGGTAGCCTTTTCCTCATTGTATTTTGGCATTTTAATGCTCATCTTTAATCCCTCTATAATATATGATACTCATTTCAACTATTTTGTCAAGCGTTGCCCATTTTACCCTTGACTACTATATCTTGACATCACCACCCATAGTGCTATAATCGGTGTGCATTTAAAGAGGAGGTATAAAAATGTCTGATGAATACAATTGGGCACATGTTCAGGTTCGGCTTATAGATTTGGCGAATGCTATGATTAAGGGATTTATTACACATGAGGGAACAGCTGAAAAGACCATTGAGGTACAATGTAAATGGTTTGACCAGACGTACAAGGCATTGCTCAAGACTGTTGTGGGAGAACAGGAAACCTAAGATTAATAAGTTGTGATATTAGTGCGAGAAGTTTTGTTGCATCACTGCGATTGTTGAGAATTGGCAACATTTGCTTTGTTACCTCAAGTGCGACATCGTATAAAGCACTATCACTCATAATCATCTCCTTTACGTTACTTCAAGGGATACTCACCTAATGTTATATAGAATAAAGTATATTACTTGCTCTCAGGGTATACTCACATAAGATATTTAGGGCAGGCTAAAGACTAGGTATAGACGGCGACCACTACTGCCTCTCGGGTATTATGCTCATCAAAGAAAACAACGGCTAGCTTTCTACCTAGAGCCATCTCTGCTGCCGGTATGTCTCGAGCCACAGCAACACCCTCTAGGTAAACCTTATAGCTGCCAGATAGCTGGATGGTAGCCGTGTAGTTACCGGGGTTGAAACTCTTTAATATTGCTTTCCTCAGGCTCATTTCCTCCAGACCTCCTTTAGATATTCTTATAACCCTATCCCCTTCCCCTTACTAAGGGGAAGGGGAAGAAAATTTATTTAGAGGGGCGAAGCCCCTCTAAAACTCCCCTTGACTACTATTTTGAGTAAGGAGAGGGGGGGAATTAATGTTGTCTAAGAGAGGCTTTGCCTCTCTTAGACTCTCCTTTAGTATTTTGCTCTCTTAATAAGGGGAAGTTTGAAGGGGCTTCCCCCTTCAAAACCTATACTGCCCCCAGTAACAGCCGCTCCCCATATTCCCCATGGCGAGGGTTATAAACTAGGGTTAGCCCGAGCACCCTCTTCTTCGCCTCACTGAGTCCAGCCCGGCTATCGGTTACGTCAATGACATCATATAGCTGCTGTCCGCAATTGGGGGGAATTTGAATAGCCCCGCTGGCTGATTCTATCTCAGCTTGTCTTAAATAGGCGTCTCCTCTCTGCTCGGCTTTAGACACGCTATCTATATTCCTGTCTTCTAGTTGGCTCATTGCCCGATTAAGCTCCTGCTGGGGCTCCATAATCTGGGGTAAATCAGATATACCCCAGAATTTCTTCGGCTCTCTCAGGTTGGGATAGATGACGAATGGGATAAAGCCATAGGGGTTAGGCTTCTTCTCCACCTGGGCATTATCCAGCCAGAGCTCAAAGTCATGAGCTGTCCATAGTTCAACCACGTTAGCCGTTTTGCCCTTAGGTTTTACTTTATACAGGATTTCTGCTTCATCTGAGGTGAGGTTATACCTGGAGGCTATTCTCCATACCCTGGAAGTATCATCCCCCAGCCACCAGGTATAGATACCTTGAATATCAGGAGCATTAATCCTGACCCCTTTTGTCTCTGTGTCCCAGATAACCTTAAAGCAAGCATTACCAAGAATGGCACAATCAATCTCGGTCTCAAGGTCGAGCTGTTCTAGGTTATTATCCTCATACACCTGGTATAAGGCTCGCTCTGCTCTCTGGGCCCTGGCTCTAGCCTCATCTGAGTCCTCAACAGCCTCAACAGTGAAGGTAATACCGGACATTAGATATGAGGTAGCCTTATCTATAACCACCTTGGCGTAGTTAAAAGTCAGCCGTTTCTCACCCCGTTTTGCGTAGCCTTCCCAGTGCCGACCATAGTAGAAATCAAGGAGTTCTTTATACCTCTTGAGCCTGTCCGTATTATGGTGGGCTAACTGAGTGGGGATAAAACCTTCATTCATTTCTTAATCCTCTCCGATGTGTCATTGCGAGCAAGGCGAAGCAATCTTATCTTTTAGTTTGCTTCGTCGCTCCGCTCCTCGCAATGACTCTTTTTATTTTCCTCTTCAAAGGGGGAGGGGATAGGGCAAGTAAGGAATTCTTTAATGCTCTCTGCACAGTGCGCCGACTGAGACCAAACATCAATGCCAGCTCCTTTACCCTCTTACCCTCAATAGTGAATAGTCTTACTATCTGCCTGTCCCGCTGTATCTTCAGCCAGCGCTGCCTGCCTCCAGGCTCATCATAAATACATTTTGACAGCGGGCACTTAAGGCAGGAATCAGCAAACTCACAGCCCTCATCCCGATAACGGCAATACTCCGGTGGTAAATCCAGCTCATTGGGCTGGTCCTCAGAAATTTCGCCGGGCGTGACATTGTTAGTTTGCTCCAATCCCATAAATTACCTTCCAAAACTGAACTAGACAGCGTCCAGATTAGCACATATGTTCTACTACAGTCAACAGTATTTTGTCGCTTTTTGTCCTTAAAATCTTCTAATTAGGCATGGCGTTTCAACAGAAGGATAGAATTGTTGGGACGGTTATTTTGAAAAATATTTTGGAAATAGTGGCAATAGGGCTTGACAAATGGTATCATTAATGATACCATTCTTGACGGAGAGATGGATTCCATAGGCGATGTAATCAAACAACTAAAGAGGAGTCCGAGTAATGTTAGGTTCGCTGACCTCTGTAAAATCTGTGATTATTACTTCGGGGAAGCACGACAAAAGAGTAGTAGCCACCGCATATACAAGACTCCTTGGCGGGATGACCCCAGAGTAAACATACAAGAGAAAGATGGTAAGGGAAAAGACTATCAAGTTAGGCAGGTAATAAAAGCAATTAAAAGATTGGAGGCGCAAGGTGGTAATAAAAGTAGCAGGAAAAAATGACCGCTATACCTACCGAGTTACTTGGTCTGAAGAGGACAAGGAATATGTGGGCTTGTGTGCAGAATTCCCTAGCTTAAGTTGGCTAGCTGATACACAAGAAGCAGTATTGCAGGGTATAAATAATGTTGTAGCAGAAGTTATTTCGGATATGGAGTCTAATGGTGAGGCTATCCCTGAGCCACTATCGGTTAAGCATTATTCAGGTAAATTCACAGTGCGAATCCCATCTGATATACATAGAAAGCTAGCTATACAGGCAGCAGAATCTCATGTCAGTTTTAATCGTCTTGTAAGTTCAAAGTTAGTTGCAAATTAAATCCGTTGTTACTTGCCCCATCTAGCCCGAGCAGCCTTCTTGGCTATCTCTACCTGCCTTTCACTTGTGAGTTTGTCAGCCCTAGCTTTACCACCCGTCAAGACCCCTGTCGAATCTCATTATATTCAAATTGACCCACTACCTAGACCCCCTCGCCCCTCTCGGCTCATACCGCTTGGCTGCCTCAGCCAGCAGGGCCAGGCTCATCAGGAAATCGTCATGTCCCTGGGCCGGGTCAACATAAAAATTCATCGTCTGGCTGGGGCGATACTGGCTCTTAGCCTTCTCCATCTCAAACCAGAACTCCTGATACTCGGACGAGCCGTCCCCGGCATACATTTTCAGCCTGCCTGAGTTAATGGCAGCTAACAGGGTAAAGCCTAACTCCGACTTTGACCGCTGGGTGAAGGTGAACGGAGAAACTTTTGAGCCAAGCGATTGTCTAAGGAATGAGCTTACCGGCTGACCAACCCCGGTAGCATCAACCACTACCTTACGGCAGCGCCATACATTCTTGAGGATATCAATTAACTGGGGATAGAGTTCAGCGTGTTTCCGGCCGGTCCACCAGTAGTGCTCAACAACCTTAACTCTGGATTGCTT
>JAUWIC010000068.1 GCA_030605575.1 Dehalococcoidia bacterium | reverse complement strand
GATAGCTTTTAGGATTAGCTCCGGATCGCTCCATTGCTACCCATTGTGCTACCCATTGTAGCGTGTGTGTAGCCCAAGGCATAAGGGCCATGCTGACTTGACGTCATCCCCACCTTCCTCCCGTTTTACGGGGCAGTCTCGCCAGAGAATCTAACTGGCAACGGGGGTTGCGCTCGTTGCAGAACTTAATCTAACACCTCACGGCACGAGCTGACGACAGCCATGCAGCACCTGTGACGGCTCCTGACTTTACAGGTCGTTTCCCTTTCAGGTTACTACTTCCGACATGTCAAGCCTTGGTAAGGTTCTTCGTGTTGCATCGAATTAAACCACACGCTCCGCTGCTTGTGCGGGCCCCCGTCAATTCCTTTGAGTTTTAGCCTTGCGACCGTACTCCCCAGGCGGGACACTTAAAGCGTTAGCTTCGACACAGAGAGGGTCGATACTCCCTATACCTAGTGTCCATAGTTTACAGCGTGGACTACCAGGGTATCTAATCCTGTTTGCTCCCCACGCTTTCGGGCCTGAGCGTCAGAAACAGCCCAGGAGGCCGCCTTCGCCACTGGTGTTCCTCCCGATATCTACGCATTTCACCACTACACCGGGAATTCCACCTCCCTCTGCTGCCCTCTAGCTCAACAGTATCGAATGATCCCTCCCAGTTGAGCCGGGAGATTTTACATCCGACTTGAAAAGCCGCCTACGCCCTCTTTACGCCCAGTAAATCCGGATAACGCTCGCCTCCTACGTATTACCGCGGCTGCTGGCACGTAGTTAGCCGAGACTTATTCCTCAGGTACCGTCATTATTCTTCCCTGAGAAAAGAGGTTTACAACTCGAAAGCCTTCATCCCTCACGCGGCGTCGCTGTGTCAGGCTTTCGCCCATTGCACAAAATTCCTTGCTGCTGCCTCCCGTAGGAGTCTGGGCCGTGTCTCAGTCCCAGTGTGGCTGATCGCCCTCTCAGACCAGCTACCGATCATCGCCTTGGTAAACCGTTACCCTACCAACTAGCTAATCGGACGCAAGCCCCTCCCCAAGCACCCGAAGGCTTTAGTGGTAAAGCCCTACCTTCACCACCACATACAGTATTAGCTCCAATTTCTCAGAGTTATCCTCTACTTAGGGGCAGGTTACTTACGCATTACTCACCCGTTTGCCACTCTTCCAATGCTCCAAGCAAGCTTGGTTCATCGGTATCGTTCGACTTGCATGCATAAAGCACGCCGCCAGCGTTTATCCTGAGCCGGGATCAAACTCTCTAAATCAAAAAAATTAACTTCGCTTGAACCTTCCTTCCGCTATTCAGTTGTTAAGGTACTACGTACTTCGAAAGAAGCATCCTAACAAGACTATAATCTATATACATTGTATATAGATGGGGGTGCCTTTGTCAAGTCCATGCCGGCATTTATCACGATTGACAACCGACTTGGTATATCAGTAAACTAACCTTATCTATGACCAACACTCAAGCTATTGCTCACCAGTTAGCCAAGGTGCTTACCCGATATAGCGCCGATTACATAGAGGCTCGCCTGGAGGAGAGTCAGTCCAGCTATATTACCTACCGGGGAAGGGAATTGGATTCTATAGGCAGGGTGAGGGCTATCGGGGGGAATGTGCGAGCCATGGTAAAAGGGGCTTGGGGCTTCGTTAGCTTTAACGACCTTAATGAACTTCCGGGCAGAGTGGAGCTAGCCGTAAAGCAGGCTCAATTTGCCGGCAGTGAAGAAAGCCAACTGGCTCCAGTGGAGCCAGTGGTTGATATATTATCGACCGAGCCGGACAAGAACCCTGTGGTTATACCCTTAGCTGAAAAGAAACAGCTATTGGATGAATATAATGACATTATCTGGCGTACCCCAAAGCTTCAGACCTCAATGATTGGCTATGGTGATAGCTACAAAAAGGTTATCTTTTTGAATTCATCAGGCAGCTATATTGAGCAGGACAGAGCCGATGTTATCCTCCGTCTGACCGCTGTAGCCACTGCCGACCACGAGGTGCAACAGGCAGTATTGAGTCTGGGTAGCCGGGGTGATTTTAGCTTAATACAAGGTCTCCACCAGCCGATAGAGCAGATGGCACAGCACGCTGTAGAACTATTATCAGCGCCACAGGTAAAGGGGGGAGAGTATACCGTAGTGTTAGACCCGGTCCTGGCCGGGGTCTTTGCCCACGAAGCCTTTGGCCACCTATCGGAGTCTGACTTTGTTTATGAAAACGACCGCTTGCGTGAAATTATGACTCTAGGCAGAAAATTTGGCAGTAGCCAGCTTAATATCGTTGATAATGCCACTATGCCCGGACTGCGCGGCAGCTATAAGTATGACGATGAAGGAGTACCAGCCACTAAAACCTACCTTATCAGGGAGGGCAAATTAGTCGGCAGGCTTCATTCCCGAGAAACCGCCGCCAAGATGAAAGAGAAGCCAACAGGTAATGCTCGAGCCATTAACTATCACTACCCACCTATTGTCCGTATGACTAACACCTACATTGAACCCGGGTCAGCTTCTTTTGAGGAGTTAACAGGTGACATCAAGGAAGGGATATATGTTAAAAACTGGTATGGTGGCACCACCAGTATGGAGATGTTCACCTTCTCTGCCGGTGAAGCCTATATGATTCGCCACGGCAAACTCGCCGAGCCGCTAAGAGCGGTAGTGCTTACCGGTAATGTGTTCACCACCCTAATGAACATAGATGGTATTGGTAACGACCTGAAGATGAACCAGGGTGGCGGCTGTGGTAAGGGGGAGCAGGTGCCCCTGCCCGTGACCAATGGTAGCCCTCATATTAGAATTCGCCACTGCTTGGTTGGAGGCAGATAAGTGGAACAAATCCTGGCTCAAGCTAAAAGGGTAGCTGAGGAAGCCGAGGTCTTTATAGTCTCCTCAGAGGAAACCCCAGTCCAATTTGAAGCTAACCGCCTGAAGCATATTCAAAGCAAGCAGAGTAGCTGTGTGGCACTGCGTATTATCAGGGACGGTAAGACGGGCTATGCCACTACTACCGAGCTCGGCGATAGTCAGAACCTGGTCAATGCCGCAGTAGAAACAGCCCAGTTTGGCACGATAGCTAAATTTGAGCTGCCTTCCCTGACCCGCTACCCCGAGATTGAAGTCTTTGACCCTGAGGTAGAGTCAGTATCCATAGAGGAAATGGTTAAGCTTGGCCAGGAACTCATCGCCACGGTTAGGGGTCATACCCCGGATATTGTATGTGAGGCCGGAGTGAGTAAAGAAATAATATCAGTCCATATCATAAATTCTCGTGGTGGGCAGGCAAATTACAGGCAAAGCGTCTTCGGTCTAGGTATTGAAGGTCATCTGATTCGTGATACCGATATGCTCTTTGTTGGTGAAAGTGAAAGCTCCTGTCATCCCCTAACCGAGACCAAGGCTGTAACTGAGGTAGTGCTCCAGCAGCTTGAGCTAGCCAAAAACCGAGCCTCGGTACCAAGCAAGCCACTGCCGGTAGTCTTTACCCCTCGTGGGGTAGCCAGCGCCTTAATCCTACCCCTGATGGTAGCTTTCAACGGCAAAATAGTTCTGGAGGGGGCTTCACCTATAGGTAATAGACTTGGTCAGCCGGTATTTGATGAAAAGCTATGGCTGTGGGACGACTCTACTATCGCCTATCGTCCCGAAAGTCGCCCCTGCGATGATGAGGGCATACCCAGTCAACGCACTCCCCTTATTGAACAGGGAAGAGTAACCAACTTCCTTTATGACTTACAAACGGCAGCCCTGGCTCATACCCGGAGCACCGGTAACGGCACTAGAAGCGGTGGTGGACTACCCACCCCTTCACCCAGTGCCTTTATTATTAAACCGGGCGACACTACCTTTGATGAAATGGTAAACGATATCAAGGAAGGGCTGGTTATTGAGCAGCTTATGGGTGCCGAACAGGGCAACATCTTAGGCGGTGATTTCAGTGGTAATGTCCTTTTAGGTTATAAGGTAGAAAATGGTAAAATAGTAGGCAGGGTCAAAAATACCATAGTTTCAGGAAATATCTACCAGCTTCTAAAACAGATTATAGCTATTGGCAGTGAGACTAAATGGGTGGGTGGCTTTATCCAGACACCACCCCTCTACTGTCCCACCCTGTCAGTGGCTACTAAGTAGGTCTTTACCGAGGGGAGTTTAAGAGGGGCGAAGCCCATGTAAAGAAATTACCCTCCTCTCTTCGAAAGGAATAAATACTAAGGAGAGTCAAAGAGAGACTCCTCTTCCCCAATGAGCGATAATGAGAGGGAGTTTTAGAGGGGCTTCGCCCCTCTAAACAAAAAATCTTCCCCTTCCCCTTGTTAAGGGGAAGGGGATAAAGGGGATAGGGTTATCTAATAACAAAGAGAGGCATAACGAAATGAGTAAATTGGTTAAGCTATATGCTAAGCCAAAGCTTAATTCGCCAGTTATGCTGGCTGCCTGGCCGGGTATCGGCAACGTAGCCATTATCGTGGCTACATATCTGGAAAGAAAGCTTGTCTTTAAGAGACTGGGGGAGGTTGAGGCTTCTCATTTCTTTGACCCCATTGGAGTAATAGTTATAGACAACGTGGTCGAGGCACCACAGTTCCCACAGAGCAGGTTCTACTACTGGAAAAACAAAGAGGGGGGAAGCGATATAATACTATTCATCGGTGAGGACCAACCAGCCGCCAAAGGATATGAGTTAGCTAATTGTGTCCTTGATGTCGGACTAAACTTTGGCATTAAACGGGTGTATACTTGTGCTGCAGCGCTGAGTCGTATTCACCATACCGAGCAACCCGCAGTCTGGGGGGTAGCCACCAGCCAGCAAGTGACTGAAGACCTCAAAAGATATAATTTAGTGCGAAAAGGTAACCTGCACATTGCCGGGTTGAATGGATTACTGCTCGGCGTAACCAAAGAGAAGGGTGTTGAGGGTGTTTGCCTACTGGGTGAGGTGCCGGCGTATGCCACCAGGATACAGAACCCAATGGCTGCCCTGGCTATACTTAAGGCTCTGACGACAATGCTAGAGATTGAGATTGACCTAGCTGAGCTGGTACAGCTAGCTGGAGAAGCCAAAGAAAGGATGAAGCAGGCAGCGGCTGAGGCTATGGGAGAGTATATAGACTACTTTACCGAGCCTATCTGGGAACACGGAGAAGGGGAAGAGGAACTAGAGGAATAAAACTAAGGAGTCCATGATGCCATCGCCTATTGAGGGGACTATTGCTGACCTGGGTAACAGTAGCAAGCCGTTACCCAGTTCAAAGCTGGCTAAGCTATCAAATCTAAACCCGGAAGAGCTCGGGTTTCTGAAACGGGTATGGGCAACAATTGAGCCAAAACGGCGGCGGCAGGTTGTATCCCGGCTGGTTGAGCTGGCAGAGAATGACTTTGAGCTTAACTTTGATAGCATCTTCAAGAATTGTCTGGGAGACCAGGACGCTGAGGTGCGAAGCAAGGCTATTGAAGGTCTGTGGGAGAATGAGGAGCCATCTCTGATTAACCCTCTGATTAATCTACTGGGGCAAGATAGCTCACAGAAAGTCCAGGCAGCAGCCGCTACGGCACTGGGCAAATTCATTATGTTAGCCGAGCATAAAAAGCTACGCTCCTGCCATGTATCCAAAGTCTGCCAGGCTTTACTCACCGCCATTGGTGATAAAAGCAAGCCTATAGAGGTCAAACGCCGTGCCCTGGAGGCAGCGTCCCCGATAAGCCTGCCTCAGGTGGAGAGAGCTATTACGGAAGCCTACCAAAGTCATAATGCCAAACTTAGAGTCAGCTCTATCTACGCTATGGGTAAGAGCTGCAACCCTTCCTGGCTACCTATATTGCTCAAGGAACTGGGTAGTGCTGATACTGAGATACGCTATGAGGCAGCCGGGGCTTGCGGTGAATTAGGCGAGGAAGAAGCAGCCCCCCAGCTGATAAAGCTGGTCGATGACCTCGATATTGAGCTCCAGCTGGCGGCTATCCGGGCACTGGGTAAGATAGGTGGCACTGAGGCCAAAAATTGTTTGGAACAATGCCTGGATGACTCCAGCGAGGCAATCCAGCAGGCAGCGGAGCAAGCTCTGCACAAGTTAGAAGTAGGGGAGGAACCGCTCTGAGTTTAAGACTTGAGGCTCATATGATTACTGGCACCAAGATTAAGCTTCGTGACAAAAGAGCCGCCGATGCCCTGGACGACTACACCTGGCGAACCGACCTTAAGCTAGCTCAGCTTGACGCTACCCCACCACTAACTATTACCTTCCCCCAGTATCTATCAGACTACGCCAGTGAACTGCGCTACCCTTCCCCAACCAGATACCCCTTTGCTGTAGAAACCCTGGACGGCAAGCATATTGGTAACTGCGTATATTACAACATTAATAACACCAAGGGCGAAGCCGAGCTGGGGATTATGATTGGCGACCGTGACTACTGGGATAAGAGCTACGGTAGTGATGCCGTAACCACCCTGGTCAATTATATTTTCCACCAGACAAACCTCAAGCGAATCTACCTGAAGACCCAGGACTTAAACCGACGAGCCCAGAAGTGTTTCCAAAAATGTGGCTTCACTCCATACGGGCACCTGAGTAAGGACGGATATAGTTTCACGCTTATGGAGCTCCACCGTAAGCAGTGGCAGGAACCGCCAACAGAAACTTAAGGGCTGCTTTCTATCCGGGGGAGTTTTAGAAAATCAAAGCCCCGTTAGAGAAAAATGCCTGCCATAAAATGGGGGAAGTTTGAAAGGGCTTCGCCCTTTCAAAAACAAATTCCCCCTTCTCCTTTGAAGGGGGGGGGGCACAGGGGGAGAGGCTGATAAAGATGAATAATCTGCTTATAGAGTGGCTGGGCGACAGGGTAAAAATTCTTGACCAGACCAGGCTGCCACAAGAAGAGGCTTACCTCGAGCTTACCGGGTATCAGGCTATAGCCTCAGCCATCACCGAAATGAGAATCAGGGGGGCGCCGGCTATCGGCATACTCGGAGCCTATGGCATAGCTCTGGGCGCCCTAAAAATTGAGGCTGAGTCCAGGGACGAGTTCCTGGCAAGGCTCAGAGAGATTAATCACACCCTGGCTAGCACCAGACCCACCGCCCGAAACCTTTTCCGGGCTATTGACCGAATGCAGCGAGTAGCCGAAGCTGGCAGGAATATAGAACAGATTAAAGAATCGCTCATTAACCAGGCAATTAAAATACACGGGGAAGAGGCTGAAGCCACCAGAAAGCTATCTCAGTTTGGTGCCGAGCTAATCGAGGACGGTTTTACCATCCTGACCCACTGTAATACCGGGGCGCTAGCCACCGCTGGCTATGGCACCGCCCTCGGCGTAATTAAGCAGGCAAAGGAGCAGGGCAAAAATATAAAGGTTCTTGCCACCGAGACCCGCCCCCTCCTCCAGGGGGCACGCCTTACCACCTGGGAGCTAAAGAAGACTGATATTCCATTTACCTTAATCACCGACTCTATGGCTGGCTACTTTATGAGTCGGGGGGAGGTTGACTGCATCATTGTCGGTGCCGACCGGATTGCCGCCAATGGTGATACCGCCAACAAGATTGGCACCTATAGCCTGGCGGTGCTGGCGATGGAGAATGGCATCCCCTTCTATATCGCCGCCCCGACCACCACCGTTGACCTGTCTCTAGCCTCAGGCAATGAAATCCCCATTGAACAGCGAAATCCGGAGGAGGTAACCAATATTCAGGGGTTAAGCATCACCCCCGAGGGCACTCAAGCCGCCAACCCCGCCTTTGATGTTACCCCCCACCACTATATAACCGCCATCATCACCGAAAGAGGTATAATAAAAGAACCGTATATTGAGAGGCTGAAGGGCATTTGCTGAGAAATGACGGAAAAAGCAATATCTATATTAGCTAAAAAACTCGCCCAATTAGTAGAGATATTTAGGCGAGGCGGCAAAGCCAGTGATTTTCATTGGTGGAATGAGAATTCACCACGTTCATTTTTTAATCCCCTTTATGGCTATCAGGATGGACAGCCAATATTTGAAGCTGTCGTCCAAGGCGTCCTCAGACTCAACCCTGAAATGCTTTCAGAACACGAGATAGAACACAAGCTAGTATATGATTTCCTTCAGCCACAAACGATTAGCGTAACTCAATCAAATCACCTCAATGGTGAAAGTCTCATCAACGAAGCAGAGAATCACCTCAAACAGCTAGTAGAATTTGAGGCTTGGCAAGATGTAGATATTGCGATAGCAAACCTCTGGCTCGAAGGAGAGCCAACTGAGCTGGGTAAAGTAACATTTATGGGAGTCACCAAGGAAGAGATTGACCTGTGGAAGAAACAAGGATTTTGGGGTGAGTCATCTCCAGACTTCCGAGTAGTAGCCCGTGTCAGAGCCCCTGGCGACCGGCACAAAGCTCTTTCGTATGCAAGAATCCAAGTAAACCAAACCCTTGATATTTTAAGAGCCTTTTGCTTCCCGTTTAGTCGCTATAGTGAGTCATGGCGAGTTGGGTTACTCGGAGATATTATTGCCTCCACGGCTACACCCATGAGGATAAATAATAGGGATTTTGTTATCCAGGTTAGCGGTTATGGTATTGCACAAATTGAACTCAAACAACATATATTTTCAAAGCTAGAACAGCCACAATGGAACCTAATCAATAAGCTTACCTTGAAAAAACACCCAAATAAAATGGAAAGTAAATTGCTTACCTCCATTCACTGGCTAGCTGAATCCACAAAACCAGATACAAATAATTCCAAATTTGCCAAAATCAGCTTTGCACTAGAGACACTCATAGGGGGTGAGCCTAGAGATGAAGAGTTAAAGGTTCGTGGCATTACTGCGATGCTAGCTGAGAGGGCAGCATTTATTGCTGGAATAGACCCTAATGATAGACTATCAATAGACCATGATATTCGCACATATTATGGAAAGCGAAGCAATATATTTCATGGTGGTGAAGGAGATGTTTCGTTAGATGATATTGATAGATTCGGAGGATTAGTTCGCCGATTAGCTCTTGCTTTGTTAGAAAAGCTAGATGAACTAGGAGATGAACTCGGTAATGTTGAGAAACTGGGAAAGTGGGTGAAAGTGCAGAGGTATACTCTACCTGAACATAGTAGCAAGGAGGTTGTTTAATGCCGCAGGCGAAAGTAGGGGTGATTGGGGGGACGGGGCTGTATGATATTGAGGGGCTGACCGATATAGAAGAGGTTGAGATAGATACGCCTTTTGGGAAGCCGAGTGATGCTATAACTATCGGCAGGCTGGAGGGGGTGGGGATAGCCTTTTTGCCCAGGCATGGTAAAGGGCACCGCATCTCCCCGACTGAAATCCCGGTCAGGGCTAATATCTATGCCCTGAAGTCGCTGGGGGTGGAATACATCATCGCCATCTGCTCAGCGGGTAGCTTTAAACCGGAAATTAAGCCCGGCGACCTGGTTATCCCCGACCAGCTTATTGACCGCACCCGAAGTCGGGTCAACTCCTTCTTCGGCGAGGGCATTGTCGCCCATATCTCGTTAGCCGAGCCTTTCTGCCCGGTGCTGAGCCAGGTTTTATACCATGCCGCCGGGGAGGTGGGGGCTAATGTCCATCCCCGAGGCACCTATGTCACCGTAGAAGGTCCTGCCTTCTCCACCCGGGCTGAATCACAACTCTACCGCTCCTGGGGGGCTGATATTATCGGTATGACGGCACTGCCTGAAGCCAGCTTAGCCCGGGAGGCAGAGCTCTGCTACTCTATTATTGCCTGCGTTAGCGACTACGATTGCTGGCATAAGCAAAAACAGCCGGTTACCATAAATGTTGTCCAGGACGTCCTGCGCCAGAGCATTGATACCGCCAAGAAGATTATCAGGCTGGCCGTTACCAGACTGCCGGGAAAGCGTGAATGTGGCTGTGCCACGGCGTTAAAGACAGCTATTATCACCGACCCCAAGCTGATACCTACCGAGCAGAAGAAAAGGCTTGACCTGCTAATTGGGAAGTATCTAGGAGGAGACAGGTAATGCCCAACGTAGAATTCGGCTGTCTGCCGACGATTATTGGCAGTATGCCCCACACTAACCCACAGGCGGCATGTGAAGCCATTACCCATTACCTCAAAGACATCCCGGCCTGGCCCCAGCTACCCAAGCGTTCCTTCCTGGAAAACATGTATGTCCAGTTCAGCCAAGGCTTCCCCGGGGTGGTGGTTGAGGAGAACAGAATCTATGTAGACCGCTCCCGGAACCTGGATAAACCATTGGAGGAGCTCTATGCTGCCTATCTGGAGAACAACATTGATAAGTATCCGGTTAGCCCCGATTATGCCGCTGGACTTCATAGCTTCCTGGCCTTAAAAAATCTATCGCCCCGGGCAGTGAAGGGGCAGATAACCGGACCAGTCACCTGGGGGCTGACCGTTACTGATGAAAATAAAAGAGCGATAATCTATGACGATGTCCTGGGTGATGCCGTGGCTAAATTGCTCAGGCTGAAGGCAAGCTGGCAGGAAAAGAAGCTAAGCCAAATCTCAAAAAATACCATTATCTTTGTTGATGAGCCATATATGGCTGCCTTTGGCTCCGTCGGTGTCATGTTGTCCAAGGAAAGGATTATCAGCCTGCTGGAAGAGGTCCTGGGTGGGATTAGTGGGCTGAAAGGAGTCCACTGCTGTGGCAATACCGACTGGTCAGTTTTGCTGGATACCAGCGTTGACATCATCAGTACTGACACCTACAACTATGCTCAGTCGCTGAGCCTTTATCCGGCCGAGGTAAAAAAATTCCTGGATAGAGGGGGGACTAGTGCCTGGGGGATTATTCCCAACGATGAACAATCACTGGCTAAGGAATCGGTAGCCAGTCTCAATGACCGCCTGGAGGAGGCAATGGCACCCTTTACCAAAAAGGGCATTGGCTTCAAGCAACTGATAACGCAGGGGCTGCTAACCCCCAGCTGTGGGCTAGGCTCTATAGCCACTGAGGAGGCAGCCCGCCGGGTCCTGGAGCTACTGGCTGAGCTGTCGATAAGGATAAGAAAGCGCTATATGTAGTTGAGTTTGAACCCTATCCCCTTTATCCGCCTTAGGCGGACTTTATCCCCTTCCCCTTTTAATATGAAGAGGGGGAAGGATGTTAAAAAGAGGGGCTTCGCCCCTTCAATCTTCCCTGATAAAGAATTCATCGGGAGGAGAAGTTTTATCAATGGAATGCCAGATTGATGCCAACAAAGTCAAATGCCCTTGCACCTATGAGCCTTGCTCCAGAAAGGGCAAGTGCTGTGACTGCATCTCCTATCACCTGGAGCTTGATGAACTCCCCGCCTGTGTCTTTCCCCCGGAGGTAGAGAAGACCTACGACCGCTCCATCGCCAGGTTTGTTGAGGTCTTCGCTAACAAAGCCAGAGGTGGCAGGGAAGGCTAAATTAGGTTATATTACTAAGGATGAACAAGAGAAAAAGGGCAGCCGACCTCAAGCATCGGCGTAAGAAAAAGAAGCTGGAGGCGAGAAGAAAGGCTGAGCAAGTTCCAGCTTGATAAAACCCGTAGCGGTAAAGGCCTATGAAGCAAGTCTATCTGCTGACCGGCAGACCGGGGACAGGCAAGACCAGCCTTATTAAACAAGCCATAGCCGGGACGAGAGGTAAAGCCGGCGGTTTCTACACTGAGGAAATCCGAAGCGGAGGGGTAAGAGAAGGCTTCAGGCTAGTTAGCCTAGACGGTCAGGAGGCTATACTGGCTCACATAGACACCCCCAGCCCATACCGGGTAAGTAAGTACGGCGTTGACATTGACAGCTTGGACCGAGTCGGCGTGGCTGCCTTTAATCAAGCAGCTAAGGAGTGCAATCTAGTAATCGTTGACGAAATCGGGAAGATGGAGCTATTTTCGGCTAATTTCAGGGAGGCTGTCTGGCAGATAATCAACAGCGGGAAGAAAGTCCTGGGCACCATTATGTTCCAGGCTAACCCGTGGGCAGATGCCATTAAGCGCCAGCCCCAGGTAAATTTGGTTGAGGTAACCAGAGCCAACTACCACCGAGTGCTGGCGGAGCTATTAGTATGGTTAGAAGTTGACCCAAGCTCAAATTAGAGGTTTTGATTATGCTTATGAGCCCCATAGAAAGTAACACCTGGCTAATTTTGATTGCAGCTATCTCCTATATCGTAGGTTCCTTCCCTAGTGCCTATGTTGTAACTAAGGGAATGATTGGGAAAGATATCAGGTTTGAAGGTTCGCGTAACGTAGGGACGATGAATGCCTACCGCCTAATACAGGCAGAAAAATCAGGAAAGCTAGCCATAAGTGGACTAGGCCTAACATTAGTAGGCGATGTGGGGAAAGGGGTGTTAGCTATCTTTATGGCTAGATGGCTGAGCTTCCCGGGGTATAATCCGGAAATAGCACTGATAATAGCCAGCGCTTTCGTGATTCTGGGGCATAATTATCCTTTCTGTTTTAAATTTAAACAGGGGGGAAGGGGAATAGCTACTTTGATGGGAGTCTTACTGGCCTTAAATAAACCCTTGCTACTGATTTGGGGCGGGACTATGCTTCTTTCAATTTTTGTGGCTCAATACGTAATGATGGGAAAAATAAAGTGGGGGAAATTCTCTGACGCATTTTCAGTAATTGGTTCCCAGGTGGCGGGGAGAGTGGCAGGAATAGCTATTGCCTTGGTTCCCCTTTATTTCTTTGACCATCAGCTATTCTTCCCTGTTCTGGCGGCAACCATTTTAGTATTGGTAAGCCACATTATAAAAGTTAGGGGTCATATTAGAGAATGGGCGAATCGCTAAAAGCAAGGCTTGAGTGGTGGAGTGTGCCTGAATCAGAACTTTATGTTAAACAGGAGGGCAAGAGTTGATGCCGAAGCTACCAGAAATGGTTAAAGCGCTGCTAGACCCCAAAGCCTACCCTGAGGCCCCACAGAGAGTAGAGCTGGTGCAGACCCAGATGTCTTTTGTTTTTCTGACCGATACCTATGTATATAAGGTAAAGAAGCCGGTAAATCTGGGGTATCTGGACTATACCACCCTGGAAAAACGCCAGTTCTACTGCCACCGGGAGGTTGAACTCAACCGGCGCCTCTGCCCTGATGTCTATCTGAGCGTAGTACCAATAACTCAAGACAAGGGTAATTTTCTTATAGAAGTCCAGGGCGAAGCTATAGAGTATGCGGTGAAGATGCGCCGCCTTCCCCAGGAGGCTATGATGGATGTGCTCCTGACCAATAATCGGGTGTCATCAGAAATGGTAACCAAGGTGGCACAAAAGCTGGCAGACTTCCACCACCGGGCTGAGACCAACGCCACTATCAGCACCTTTGGTAACCTCGATACTATCACTCAGAATACCGAAGAGAACTTCACCCAGACAGAAAAATACATCGGCAACACCATTTCCCGAGATAAATATCAACATATCAAGGATTACACTGATAGCTTTACCCGCCAAAATGCCCCCCTGTTTCAGAAGCGGCTGGTAGACGGCAGGATAAGGGACTGCCATGGAGACCTTCACGCCGCCCATATTTGCTTCACCAATGACATCTACATCTATGATTGTATAGAGTTTAATGACAGGTTTAGATATTGCGATGTAGCCTCAGAGGTTGCCTTCCTGGCTATGGACTTAGACCACTACCAGCGGGCTGACCTATCACGTAGCTTTGTTAATGCTTATGTGGCTCAGAGCCAGGATAAGGAGCTACTCAAGCTACTCAACTTCTACAAGTGCTACCGGGCTTATGTACGGGGGAAGGTAGAGAGCTTCATGCTTGACGACCCTCATATCTCAGCAGAGGAAAAGGCAAGGACTCTAGCTAACGCCAGGAGCTACTTTGAGCTTGCCCAATCGTATACATGAATTCGACTATATGGCTGTTATCTGAAATTTCGAACAGGAGCAGGATTAAATGTCCAGTTCAAGCAAATACCTAGAACAATTCGAAAGAGTGAAACGATGGTACAACCGCCTCGTTAAAATTGATCAGGGAAGACAACACGACCTCCCATCAGACTGCTACCAGGACGAAGTCTATGCGTTCTTCCTTAACTGCTATCACCTGAAAGATTGGATAAAGAACGATAAAAGCGTTGGAGCCGCCGCAGAGAAGGTTGAACAATTCATTGACAACAATAAAGAACTGAGCCTATGTGCTGACATTTGCAACGGCATTAAGCATCTAAGGCTAACGAGAACCCGGAGCAGGCAAGATCCACGATTTGGAAAACGAAATTTCAACCTGGGATTAGGTGGGCCAGAGACAACCATCAGCGTTAAATACAGCATTGACACATTAAGTGGGCTAGTCGATGCCTTTGAACTTGCAACGAAGTGTCTTCAAGCTTGGGAGAAGTTTATCGTATCAAATATCAATGATGAAGCCATTACGTGAAGAATAAACTTCAGATAACACGAGCTTTGGGGCTTCGTTCACGCAAATGCCTTCAGGACTTGGCAAATAAGCAAAATGATAAAGGGGGGCAGTAAATTGAAAGAGCCGTTTGCCAAATTTATAGAAACAAAATTACCATCTGGTTTTTTGCTTATCGCCTGCGGGCTTCCCGGCACCTGGAAAACGGAGACGACTGAGGAGGTATCAAAAATCAAGGGCTATCCTCTGCTTCGGAGCGACCTGATTAGACTAGAGGTGCTGAAAGACGAGGATATTTTTGATGAGAAGGTAGCCTCAGATATGGATAAACGAATGATGGTCTATGATGAGATGTTCCGACAGGCAGATGAGAGTCTAAGCAAGGGCAACGGGGTGATACTTGACGCCACCTTCGTCACCCAGTCATTAAGGCAGCGAGCGGCTGAGATAGCCACCAAACACGGTAAGACATTTGTTATTCTGCAGACAAAGTGTCCGCAGGAGGTAGCCATCAGACGGATACTAAAGCGAACCAAAGAGGACTATGTATCCAACGCCCTGACCAGACAAGCCTACCTCAACAACAAAAAGAGGTTCGAAAAGGTGGACCTGAATGACCTGAAGGGATTATATCCCAACCTTAGTATCATTCACCTGATAGTCGATACCAAGTACGACCTGCCTGAGGACTGGTATATCATCGGTATGGAAAAGAAATAGGAATGAAGATAGATTTGCACATCCACACCAAGACCTGCTCCGATGGCAATCTCTCCATTGAAGAGGTCTTCCGGGAGGCGAAAGGGAGAAATATTGATTTAATGTCAGTAACCGACCACGATTCTATAGACTGCCAGGAAAGAGCTATGGCTCTGGCTAAGGAGTATGGCATATTTTACATCACCGGGGTAGAATTAAATGTTACCTTCCCGTATCCTGGTAGCAAGTCTATTTCCCTGGACTTTCTGGGATACCGGTATGACATCAACAATAAAGAGTTAAAGAACAAGCTCCAATTGATAAGAGAACATAGAGAAGTCAGAGCCCGTCAAATTTTAGACAAATTGAATGCTGAGTTTGATAAAGAGAATATTGAAAGATTCACCGAGACAGACCTCAAGAATATACAGGATAGTGTTGACGGCGTCTTTGGTCGACCCCATATCGCCAACTACCTGATAGTCAAGGGGATTGTCAGGAACAAGCAAGAGGCATTTGATAAATACCTGGTCAAGTGCGATGTCCCCAAATACCCGCTTTCGCTGGCTGAAGCCTCAAGGTTAATCAGGAACGCCGGTGGTATACTGGTACACGCCCACCCTAATGACCCGAATGGGACATCTTTAGTAAGCCTAACCGGTGATTTAGACAAACAGACAAAAATTATTGCCCAATATATGCTAGAATACATTGATGGCATTGAATGCTGGCATTCAAGAAATGATGCCCAGACTACCGCCCACTACATTGAGTTCGCCAGGAAACACAGTCTAATTATGACTGGAGGTAGTGACTGCCATCAAAAGCCGATAATTATGGGCACGGTGGATATACCCGATTTTGTGGCTGAGCAATTCAGGCAATAGAAAGGGAGTTTTAGAGGGGCTTCGCCCCTCTCACAAAAATCACTTCCCCTTTTGGGGCATAGAAGTCATTGCGAGGAGCGGAGCGACGAAGCAAACTAAGAGATAAAGATAAGATTGCTTCGCCTTTGGCTCGCAATGACACAATGGGTAGAAAGGGGAAGGGGATAAAGTCCGCCTAAGGCGGATAAAGGGGATAGGGTTACCTAATAAAAATCTAAAGGGGGTGAGGTTGATAAAGATAAAGATGAGGAGTAGATTATGACTTCATCTAAAAACTATGACATTAAGGACGCTTCACTGGCTGAAGCGGGCAAGCAGCGAATAGAGTGGGCTGCCCGTGAAATGCCGGTAGTGAAACTAATCAGGGAGAGGTTCGCTACCGAGAAACCGCTAAAGAATATTCGCATTTCGGCATGTTTACACATTACTACCGAAACAGCCAATCTAGCCCTAACTCTAAAGGCGGGAGGGGCTAATATTGTCCTCTGCGCCTCTAACCCACTCAGCACCCAGGATGATACCGCGGCTGCCCTGGTAGACTATGGAATTCCGGCTAATGCCATTAAAGGCGAGGATGATAAGACATACTATAAACATATTAATACTGCCCTGGACAATGAACCTCAGCTTACGGTAGATGATGGCGCCGACCTGGTTACCACCCTTCATACCAAGCGAAGCGATTTAATCGGCAATGTCATGGGCGGCACTGAGGAAACTACTACCGGTATCATCCGACTACGCAGCCTGGAGAGAGCCGGGGGGTTAAAGTATCCCATAATTGCCGTAAATGACGCTCAAACCAAGTACCTCTTTGATAATCGCTACGGCACCGGACAGAGCACCATTGATGGTATTACCCGAGCCACCAACATCCTGTGGGCAGGCAAAAAGGTAGTGATTTGTGGCTATGGCTGGTGCGGACACGGTATCGCCTTGAGAGCTAAAGGGCTGGGCGCACAGGTAATTGTAACCGAGGTAGAGCCGGTGCGTGCCCTGGAGGCAATGATGGACGGCTACCAGGTCATGCCACTAATAGAGGCAGCTAAACTGGGCGATATTTTCATTACCATTGCTGGTGATAAAAATGTCATTGATAATGCCCATTTCCAAGTGATGAAGGACGGAGCTATTCTGGCTAACAGCGGACATTTCAATGTAGAGATAAATATTCCGGCTTTAGAAAGTCTGGCTCATAGTAAGCGACGAGTGCGCCCCTTCATTGATGAGTATACCCTGAGTAATGGGCGTCACTTATACCTGCTGGGCGAGGGGAGATTGATTAATCTAGCGGCGGCAGAAGGGCACCCGGCTAGCGTTATGGATATGAGCTTTGCTAACCAAGCCCTGTGTCTGGAGTATATGGTGAAAAATGATGAAATGCTCAAGCCTCATGTATACTCCGTACCTGAGGAAATTGATAAACAGGTGGCTCGGTTGAAGCTAAGCTCTATGGGCATTAATATTGATAGCTTATCCCCAGAGCAAAAGGAATACCTGACCAGTTGGGAAGAAGGCACATAGAAAGGATAATAAGTGACTAACAGTTTTACAAGCTCACCAAGATATATGTTCACCTCAGAGT
>JAUWIC010000062.1 GCA_030605575.1 Dehalococcoidia bacterium | reverse complement strand
GGAAGTCCTTATACCTGAACAAAACCCCGGATTTCACTCTTCAACCCTAATGAAGTTACTTATCTCTTCAACTACAGTTAGCTGGGCTACCTCTTCAAGAGCCTGCTTCATCGCCTTCTCTTGAGCAGGGTGGGTCATAATGACAATTTCTGCAGTTTGGGCTGCCGTATCTGTCAGCTTCTGGATAACCGAGGAAATACTAATTAAGCGGTCACCTAAAACCTTAGCAATCTGAGCTAAAACTCCAGGGCGGTCAGCAACATTGAGTCTGAGATAGTATCGCGTTTTAATCTCAGACATAGGTTTGATGCCCTTACCCGGCTGTGCCCCCCACCTAATCTTACTACCAATACCCAGAATAACATCCTGTGCCGCCGCCACCACATCGGCGATAACGGCGCTACTGGTCGGCAGAGCACCAGCCCCTTCACCAAAGAAAAGCACCTTGCCTACCAGGTCACCTTCAACCAGAATAGCATTATAAACACCGTCAACCTTAGCCAGAAGGGAGTCTTCAGGGATAAAAACGGGGTGAACCCGGACTTCAATCGATTCGTCACTCTGCTTGGCTATAGCCAAAAGCTTTATAGCGAAACCAAGTTCCCGAGCGTATTGGAAATCACGACTACTAAGTCGTGAAATCCCCTCACGGTAAATATCCTCAGGACGAACTTGACGGTGAAAGGCTAAAGAGGCCAGAATAGCCAGCTTATAGGTAGCATCTATCCCCTCCACATCATCCCGCGGATTGGGCTCAGCATAGCCTAATTCCTGAGCTCGGTTAAGAGCTGAAGCGAAATCCACACCGTCTCTAGCCATCCTGGTGAGGATAAAGTTGGTGGTACCATTTATTATGGCATAAATACCACTTATATTATTAGCTAACAGGTCACGCTGAAAAGGGCTGATAAGGGGGATACCACCGCCCACCGCCGCTTCGTAACGCAGCCCTACCCCGTGCTGTTGAGCCAAAGTCAGCAGTTCTACCCCGTGCTTGGCAATAACCTCTTTATTGGAGGTAACTACATGCTTGCCGTCGGAGAGTGCCCGAGATAAATATTCCACGGCTGGGCTCTCGCCGCCTATGGCTTCAACAACGATATCTATCCCGGGAGTAGCGAAAAACTCATCAGCATCGGTAGTAAAAAGTTGAGAATCCATGGCTTGTGCCTGCGGCCGGGATAAATCTTGAGGCAACACCTTTACCTTCCTCAGAACGAGAGGGCAACCAACCTGTTCCGCCAAAACATCTGCCTTGTCTATCAAGACATTGACGACCTGGCCAGCAATTACTCCCAACCCTATTAAGCCAATACCAATGCTCTGTTTAGGATTGTTTATCATCCTCACCCCCTTTGGATATTTGTTTGGTAACCCTATCCCCTTTATCCCCTTCCCCTTGATAAGGGGAAGGGGAATTGGTTATATAAGAGAGGCTTCGCCTCTCTTTGGCTCTCCTTTATATTTATTCTTTAGGGGGAGAGGGAAGGGAATTTCTTAAAGGGGCTTCGCCCCTTTTAATCCCCTTAATAAACGACCTACTGTTCCCTCATTGTCTTAGTCCCTCTATCTAGTTAGATTCTGCATCGCTTTGTCTATTGCCCACGCCTGTTTCTCCTCATCCAGATAACTCTCAACCTCATTCTCAGGGTTATCCCACAGCGAAGAGACCCACTCATCTAGAGCCTTTTGCTTGAAGAAATCCCTATCGCTATCCTCAATCTGTCTATTATCCTCCTCATCCAAAACCTCTACCAGCCAATATCCCCCCTTGGTAGTAACCGCCTCGTCCTTTATCGGCTCGCTCAGCGTTCCCGGTTCAGCATTAAGAACGATATCCTGATAGACGGGGTTAATTTCGCCAGAAGCAAGCCAGCCTAAATCACCCCCGTCTTCTTTAGACTCACTATGTTGAGAAAGCTCCTTAGCCAACTCGCCAAAATCTTCACCACTCTCCAGCCTGGCTATTACCTCTTGCGCCTCTTGCTCACTACCTAATAACATTACCTGAAGCTCAAACTCTGCCTCTTCCTCTGTCTCTACCTCAACTTCCGCTTCTGCCTCTGCCTCCGCTTCTGCCTCTACCTCTGCTTCTGCCTCTGCTTCCGCCTCTGCCTCTGCCTCTACCTCCTCTGCCCCGTCTTTATCTAACACCTTAACCAGCCAATAGCCCACGTTCTTAGTCCTATCTTCGTCATAGATAGGCTGGCTTAAACTTCCTACGCTCAAAGTGAAGGCATAGTCATCAACGACAGAAAACCCCCTCATTCCTGATAAAATACCATAGGGGTGCCAGCCAAGGTCACCATTTTCAGTTTGAGAAAAACTCTCCAGAGAAAGCTCACCAGCCAGCTCGCCAAAATCTTCGCCATTCTTCAGCCTGGCTCTAACCTCAGTTGCCTGGCTCTCACTTTCCAAGAACATTGCCATAATATGCCTCTGCCCAGCAAACTCGGCCAGCCATTGGTCAAAATATACATCACGAAGTTTGCCCTTCAATATTTCAGCCCTGATTAAATCGCTGTAGTCCCTGCTTAAAGGGGGGTCAAATTCCCCAAGCATCTCATCAACCTCGCTATTGGTAGCAACAATGCCTAACTTCTCAGCTCCCTGCCTTATTAGCTCATTTTGCTCAATAGCTGTCACCACCTGGTCAGCCAAATATGGCAAATAGTCAGGTTGACCTCCCCCACTAAATTCCAGCATTTTTATGTAGTATCCCATATTAAACTCGGTATCGTTTACCCTGATTACCGTTTCATGCATCGGTTGATAATGGGTAATATAGAATCCACGCCCCGTAATCCCGGCAACGACAGCAATAACGCTAATCCCCAAGATAAGAAAAAGGCGTCGTCTCTTTTTCTGCTGTTCCCACAGGGAAAGCTGGCGCTTGGTAACTTCGCGCTTTGGTTTCTCTACCTGCTTTTTTTTAGCCAAACCTGAACCTCGTTGCCACTAAAACTGACTAAAAGTGGGGGCGCCAAAGACTTTTTCAGAGGCTTAATCCCCCCTATTTATAACGCAAAATCGCAATCTTTTCAAATATAGCTCGGAATTTGTTTATCAGGGTAAGGCTAATCAGGATTAAAATCTATTTAGAGAGGCTCGGGACAATCTCCTCATATAGAATCTTCTGCCTTGATATTCCAATTGGATGAGGCTGCCATCTTCTATTAGCTTGGCTATAACGCTCCAATCGGTATCAGCCTTCTTCAGACACTCCATAACAGCTTCTTCTCTCATCGGATGTACTGCAGTAATGCTAAGCAAGTCGTCGGCAACGTTACCGGTAAAGGCAAAAGCGTTTCCTTCATAGCCGATTAGATACTCTACGCGGCTTAATCTCTTGCTGAAGATTTGGTACGCCATATTTATAGCTGGCTCACTGGCAGCTATCACCGTCTTTTGGGCTGGTGGTCTGGTGGGAATAGCCAGATAAGCCTTATTTGGCTTTAGCTCGGCCAGGAAGCCGGCTATTTTTTCAATTTCCTGGCTACTATCGTTAATGCCCTGAATAAGCATACTCTCGGTGACTAGCTCACCCTTAAAAACACCAGCGAATTTGAGCATTCCGTCTAAAATTACTTTTAGTTTTAAGGATTTTGAGGGTCTATTAATTCGGCGCCATATTTCCGTGCTTACCGCATCCACCTTCAGTGATACCCAGTCAGCTTTCTGTAAATCTTGCCTAACCTCCTCGTGCCATATAAGGGTAGCGTTAGTAAGAACGGCAATCTTGATACCTAAGGGTTTCAGAAGCTCAATCTCCCGGCCGAGATTAGCATCCAAAGTGGTTTCACCGTCGGGGGCAAAAGTTAGATAATCTATGGGTTCCCCTTTTTGTCTGACCTGTTTAACCTTCTCTTTTACACCTTGGACTATCTCCTCCACCTCGTAGAAGTTCTGTCGCTCTACCTGTATCCTAGTCGTGTTCCCCAGTTGACAATAGAGGCAAGAATAGGAACACGTCTTAGGGGGGATGTTATTTATTCCCAAGCTGCGGCCTAATCGCCGGGATGGGACTGGTCCATAGATAATATGTTTGGTTCCTATCAACCTTGTTCCCCCTGTTTTCTTGGCTTCCTTACGGAGATTTCCCAGCCAGGATCATGGTGAATCCGGCATCAGAAGAGAAACCCTCCCGTGGAGATTCCATATGTCCGACCTCACCTGGTCTCTGAAAAAGTGTTGAGATAGTCTTCTCAATTGAAAAGCTGGCTTGTTCCAAGAGCCCGGTGACCTCAGCATAACTGTAAAAGGTGGCATGCCTGTAGAAACGGTGCTCTTTCTCTTTCTTCACTTGATAAAATTGCCCCCACGGGCTTTCCCGCAGCACGAGGCCAAGCACTATCTTACCACCCTGTTTGAGGAGGCGATTAGCCTCAGTTAGAACTGCCAAGGGTGAATCAACAAAACATACAGTGACAATGATAAATACCGTTCCAAAAGCCCCATCGGTAAAGGGGGTATTTTCCCCTCTACCCAGCAGTACATTTAGGCTCCGATTCCTGGCTATATCAAGTAGTTTGACTGATGGGTCGAGTCCAATTTCTATTCCTAGAGCTTGGGCAAAACGACCGCTACCTACTCCCACTTCGAGCCAAGGTTTCGGCAACAAGGGCAAAATTTCCCGGAAGGCTTCGGTCTCAATGGCAAAGATGGGCATTCCCTCTCTTTCAAACCAGTTATCATAATCTAAAGCGAGAGAATCAAAAGGCGAGGCTATAGATTCTAAATCTGCCATCCTAACCGCCTTGCTTATTTTTTTGGACCTCTCCGTAGGAAAAGCTCAAGGCTCCTGACCTCCCCTACCCCCTTCAGACTAGAAGCCATAGCCAGAATAACGTTGGTGATAATCTCTTGGGGCCAGGTGGTCAAAACGATGGGGATATTGTTTATGTAAAGAGAGGTTCGTTCCCTCTGGGGCTTGATGAAGCCTTCCTCCAGAAGGTCAGCTAAACCTTTAATGTCTTGCCAGGAGAACTGCCTGGTCCTGGTTTCAACGGGCTCATCAGTAACTATGGCGATACGCTTCTTGATACTACTGAGAAGTGAACCGACCTCCTTACGGTGGACCTCTATCTTGGGGGCGTTGCCCTGCTTAAAACCTTCAGCCAGGATAATGTCATAGTCCTCACCGAAGAAACGAACTATCTCATCAAGGGTAAGAGCCTGGGCGATAGGCTTTATTAACACAATCTTGTCCGGTGAAGCGATTGCCGTAGCTTCACTCCCGGCTTGAATATGGCGCCAGCTATCCTTGTCTGGCTCATCAAAGGTCATACCTTTAGGAGTGTGCTTAATAGTAGCCACTCGATAACCTCTTGATTTTAATTCCCCGATCAGTTTTTCTATAAAGGTCGTCTTTCCCGATTTTGATTTACCTACAATTGAAATTATGGGGGGCATTTTCTATTCCTCTCCTTAATGCTGGCGGTAAGCCCTTTTCCAAGGCTCATTTTTAAAGGTAAAGTAGTCCTTGATGGCTTCCCGCAAAGTATTTGCTGCCAGGAAGGCACAGTGGATGCTTTCCTCAGGTAAACTACCAAAGGCATCCAAAACATCCTGATGAGTAATCTTCAGAGCCTCGGAGATACTCTTCCCCTTGGCTAACTCGGTGACCATACTGCCAGCGGCAATACTGGTTTCACAACCATCAGTTAAAAAGGTAGCCTCAACAACGGTATTATTTTTTATTTTGAGCCATATCTCCATGGTATCTCCACAGGGACCAGTCACTTTGCCAAACCCGTCAGCATTCTCCATGCCTCCCATATTCCTTGGGTTCATAGCATGGTCAATAGTTGCCTCAGTATAAATCTTCCTCATCTCTTCACGGACGAACTCCTCGAGTTCTTGGTATGACGAAGCCATCTCTTTAACTCCCATCGAAAATTTCTCTATACTGACATAGCCTAAGACAGGGCCTGCGTAAGAGCTTGAGCCATGCTGGTGAAGGCATCAGAGTTGTAGCGTTCTATATTTCCTTCATCACACAACTTAGCTAGCTCCGGGTCTATGGGCAACTGCCCCAGGAGTGGTGCTTCAGCGGCTTGCGCCATCTCTTCACCTCTACTCTTGCCAAAGAGTTCAATTCGCCTGTCCATTTCGGGTATATATAAGTAGCTCATATTCTCGACGACACCCAGAATGGGTTTATCCATCTTTTTAGCCATATTTACTGCTTTTCTAACTATCATAGTGGTTAAATCCTGGGGGGTGAAAACAATGATTACTCCAGATACAGGGAGTGTTTGCATTACAGTAAGGGGAGCATCAGCGGTTCCCGGTGGCAGGTCTACAATCAGGTAATCAAGCTTGCCCCAGACTACATCCTCCCAGAACTGGGTAATAGCCTTGGAGATAAGAGGACCACGCCAGATAACGGCGTCATCCTCCTGAGGCAGAAGAAGATTGAAGGACATGACTTCCATCCCCGACCTTGAGAGCACAGGCAGAATCCCGGTATTACTGCCGCCAGGTCGTTCGCTGATGCCAAACATTTTGGGAATACTGGAGCCGGTGATATCAGCATCCAGAATACCTACTTCGCTACCCTGCCGGGTGAGGGCAACCGCGGTAAGACTAGCCACCAGTGACTTACCCACTCCCCCCTTACCACTCATCACCGCAATGACATGTTGAATTTGATTTAGCTCCGCAGGTTTAACCTCAATAAACTCAACATCTACTTGCTCTACGCCAGGCAGCTTTTCCACCACCATTTTTGCCTTGTTTCTAATCCAGTCCTGGGCAGCCTCACTCAAAGCCGTCGAAGCTAGAGTGATATTGATTCTCTGGTTAGAGACCGCCACCTGACGAACCATATTCAGCATCACCAAGCTGCGCTTAACACCGGGAACCAGCACCTCGTTTAGACTCTCTCTTACTTGCTTTTCAGTTGCCATAAGCTTTCCCTTCCTGTCCTCACTATTGTATCGCTACCACTACTAATGGTCACATATGTTATCTCCTGTAGCCAATGTGCCGTTTATGTAATCCAGAACTGCTCTTTCCGGGTCGCCTTCTAAGGTACCGATAATAACCCTGATACGATTCTGTTTAAAAAGATTCTGGGCACGCGAACCCATGCCACTGGCGATAATAACGGACACTCCTTTCTCCGCCAGCCATACTGGGAGTAACCCGGGCTCGTGTCCCGGAGAAGGGATAATCTCTCTCCCCACAACTGCTTTTCTCGCCTCATCAACATCAATCAGGGCAAACTGCTCACAATGACCAAAATGTGTCGCTACTACACCATCACTCATAGGTATGGCATACCTCATATATCAACCTCTCCTTTCATGTCCCAACCACTCTGGCGATATCCCGCCACAGTGCTTCTATTTGTCGCGAGACATTATTCTGGGAGTATTCTACCACAGGCAATCCATGAACCAGTGCCTCAGTTACTACATTATCAAAGGGAATCCTGGCAGCTATCTCTATCCCTTGACTTTGGCAATAGCTTTCAATTTGATGACTGTTATCTTCATTCAGGTCATATTTGTTAATACCAACTATAACAGGAACAGTGAAATGATGACAAACACCAACAACCCTATCCAGGTCATGCATGCCGGATAGGGTTGGCTCGGTAACGATAACCGCCAAGTTCACCCCGGATATGGAAGAGATAACCGGGCAGCCGATGCCCGGCGGACCATCACTAATAATATAATCAAGCCCTCGCTTTTGAGCAACCAGCCTAGCCTCTTGCCTGACCAGCGCCACTAACTTCCCCGAATTCTCCTGAGCCACTCCCAACCTGGCGTGGACCAGGGGTCCGTAGCGCGTTTCAGAGATAAACCAGTGCCCCGAGAGATTCCCCTGCATAGTGATAGCCTCTTCAGGGCATACCTGGCGACAGAAGCCGCAGCCGTCACAAGAGATAGGGTCAACCTGGAATTCATCGGTTATGGCATCAAGTCGGCACACTTCCTGGCAAATCCCGCACCGGGTACATCGGTCTATGTCTATAACTGCCTTTTGTCCGCTCCAGAACTCCTGCCCCTGTTGGCTAACCGGCTGGAGGAGCAAATAGAGGTCAGCAGCATCTACATCACAGTCTACCATGACCTTGCTTCTAGCCAAGGAAGCCAAAGAAGCAACAATACTCGTCTTCCCGGTTCCACCCTTGCCGCTTAAGACCACAATCTCTTTCATTCAGATTTCCTCTTGCTTAATATTCGCCTAACTTTAGCCAGAAGCTTGAGGAATGCTTCCTGCCACTGCGGCATTCCCTCCACTAGAGTAATACCTCTGGAGTATAGCCGGGCAATCTTAATATCCAGTGGAATCCGCAGCAGAATGGGAATATCTTCCCGATGACAATACTCCTCAACCTTACTATCTCCAACACCATCCCGGTTAATAACTACACCACAAGGTATATCAATCCTGTTTAGCATATCCACTGCCAGAGTCAAGTCGTTGAGACCAAAGGGGGTGGGTTCAGTCACCAGCAAGCAGAAATCGCTGTCCTTTACTGCTTCAACGACGGGGCAGGAGGTTCCAGGGGAAACATCAATAATGACCAGTCTTTCGCGATTGATATGCTTTTTTACCGCTCTGATGACATGAGGAGCGGCAATCTCACCGATAGCAAGCTGGCCGTGAATGAATTCAATCCCCTCAGCCTGACCAAATTCCAAAATTCCTATCTCCTTGCCCTCCTCGGAGATAGCATCTTCGGGGCAGAGATAAGTGCAAGCTCCGCAGCCATGACAGAGCTCAGGGAAAATAAGCACCTTTTCCCCTACCACAGCAATAGCATTGTAGGCACAGACCTGGGCACAATCACCACAATAGGTACACTTGGCTTCATCTACCTTCGGGATAGGTATAGAGACCGTTTGCTGATGGCTGAACAGAGGTTTTAGTAAGATATGAGCATCAGGCTCCTCGACATCACAGTCAAGAAGCTGCACCAGTTCTTGATTTTGTAGTGCTAAAGCTAAACTGGTAGCGACCAGAGTTTTCCCGGTGCCACCCTTCCCGCTGGCGACGGATATTATCAACTCATGGCCTCATCATCTTTGCTCCACACTTGGGGCAACTCAAGTCATAACAGGGAACTCCTACTTGATGGGGAACCTTGGCTCCACAGTTAGGGCATACACACTCTCCGCCGGGTCCAGCCCCGGGACGGGTTCCTCCCATCCTGCCTCTACCCCCTCCCCCACGACCAATACCTCCTCCTGTCCCTGGGCCACTTCCTGAGGGAGGTCCAGTTCCATCTCCTCTAGGCATAACTATACCTCCAATAATTTATTCCATTGGTGGGAGCCCACAAACCCCGGAACTACAGGTGGGGCAGCTTATTCCTGAGGGCTCAACCGTGCTTGAACTCGGACTGAAAAATAAGGAAAAAAGCCTCCTTGGATTTGGGGTGCCGCACTTGGGACAAGCCAACTTAGAGCCGTCCTCTCCAATGGATTGACGCACCTCAAACTTGTCCCCGCACTGAGTGCACTGGTACTCATATATTGGCATGAGCCTCACTCACCTTTCTTTTTCAGCTCTTCAATGCGGCGCTGGACATCGGATATTTGTTGCGTCAGCGCCTCTAAGTGAGCTTTGAGTATCTGCAGTTCTTGCTCCGGGCTTGTCGGCTGGGGAGCTTGAGCTGCTCCGGGCATCATACCAGCTCCCATACCACGACCCATACCCATGCCCATACCTCTGCCCATCCCCATTCCTCTGCCCATGCCCATACCTCTGCCCATCCCCATTCCTCCACCCATACCCATACCACCTCCCATGCCAAAGTGACTCCCTACATTGGGCTGAGAGATAGCTTGAAGCTGACCTGATTTATAGGCTTGAATGGCATCCCTGATTTTGCCACTAACTCCAGTGATTATCTGAAGCCCGGCTGCCGATAAGACCTGATAGGCATTTGGACCACAATTGCCTGTAAGTACCACCTGTACCCCTTTGCCGGCAATCATCTGACCGGTAGAAATACCTGCCCCACCGGGAGCCATGGCACTAGAGTTTTCCACAGCCTCAAACTGCATTGTATCAGGGTCGACAAT
>JAUWIC010000029.1 GCA_030605575.1 Dehalococcoidia bacterium | reverse complement strand
CAAAAACTTTGTTTTTGCGGGGACCCCGATTTTTCGCCCCTTAAACCCCCTATTGATGAACGATATTATTGTCAATTGTGTACTTCTACAAGGGGAAGGGGAATCAATTATATAAGGGAGGATTTTCACCCCACAAAAACTTTGTTTTTGCGGGGACCCCGTATAAGCCTCCCTTTGACCCTCCATGACATGGATATATATTCCTATCATGAGGGGGACTTTTTATTAAAAGGGGCGAAGCCCCTTTTAATCCCTTTACTAAATAACCACCTCCCTCTCCTGAGGCGTAGAAGTCATTGCGAGGAGCGGAGCGACGAAGCAAACTAAAAGACAAGATTGCTTCGCCTTTGGCTCGCAATGACACATCAAAGGGAGGCTAAGCCCCTCTCTTAAAAAATACTAAACTTTAGGGATTTAAATTTTGACTTTATTTAGGATTTAGAAATTAGAGTTTAGGATTTCACGAAAGGAGGGGGTGAGGTTCACAAATAATCTATTAATCGGGGCTGTAGGCTACCCCGCTCTGGGGAGACTCCCACACCTCGACACAGGCAAGGGAAACCGGTGCCCCTGCCAGCTTAGGTTGAAGCTCACTATAGATAGTGGCCGCAATATTCTCTGAAGACGGGTTTATTTTATCAAAGGGCGAGATGTCATTGAGACAGGTATGGTCAAACCTGGATAGAATATCCCCTAACTGCCTCTTTAACTCCACGAAATCATAGGCTATGCCAATATCATCAACCTCAGCCGCTTTTACCCTGACCACTACCCGAAAACAATGCCCATGCAGCGCCTCACACTTACCCCGATAGCCCCGCAGGAAATGGGCGGCGTCAAAATGCTGCTCTATGGATACCTGATACATTCTCCCTCCTCAACTATCCTCCCGGTTAAACTTGAGCACGTCCTGCGTCTCAGTTAGCCTCCGCCATAACTCTTTAATAGTCTGGCCAGTTACCGGATGCCTGAAGTCAGGGGCAATCTCAGCCAGAGGAACAAGAACGAAGGCCCTCTCCGCCAGCCTGGGATGAGGAATAACCAGCTCCGGGGTCTCAATAACCTGGTCACCATAAAAGAGGATATCTATATCAATAGGGCGAGGAGAATTAGACTTACCAAGTACCCTACCCAGTTTGCTCTCAATTCCTTTAGCCAGGGTAAGTAGCCCTGCCGGAGCTAGCGTGGTATAAACCTGACACACCAGGTTGAGGAAGCGAGGCTGGTTGGGATTACCTACTGGTTCAGTATCATACACCGATGAAACTTTGTCTAGGCGCAACCTTTGCGACAGGAACTCTAACGCCTTATCCAGATTATCCTGGCGGTTACCCATATTTGAGCCAAGACCAAGATAGATTTCCACTGGTTCACTCATTACCTGGTATCCTCCCGATGATGGACTTACCACCTATACCTATTGTATACTACAACACTGCTCACTTAGCAAGAGTTTGCCTTAGAATAGAAAATGGCTTATGCTAGTATCCGAAGTTAGAACCAGCTAATAATCTATTGATAATAGCAAGGTATCGGAAAGGGAGGTGGTGATAATGCCAACTAATGAAGAACTTATAGCCGAATTAGAGGCAAGAGAAGCCAAAATTAAACAGATGGGCGGAGCCGAGCCAGTCAAAAAGCAGCATGCCCTGAACAAGCTGACCGCCCGGGAGAGGATTGACCTTCTTTTTGACCCTGGCACCTTCGTGGAAACTGGCATGCATGTCAAACACCACTGCCACTACTTTGGCTTGGACAAGATTGATATCCCGGCTGACGGTGTCGTAACCGGCTATGGTACGGTGAATGGGCGTACCGTGTGTTGCTATGCTGAAGACTTCACCTCACGGGGCGGCAGCCTGGGCGAGATGCACGCCTGGAAGATAGCCAAGACTATGGACCTGGCGGCTAAGATGAAAGTACCGATGATTGGCATGCTGGATACCGGTGGTGCCCGTATTCAGGAAGGAATCAGCGCCCTGGATGGCTATGGTCAAATCTTCCACCGCAATACCCTGTATTCAGGGGTCATCCCCCAGATAACGCTAAGTATGGGACCCTGTGCCGGTGGTGCCGTGTATTCCCCGGCCCTTACCGATTGGATATTAATGGTCAAGGGCTCAAGCTATATGTATGTTACCGGTCCTGACGTGGTCAAGGCAGTCATGAGTGAGGAAGTTACTCACGAGGAACTGGGGGGAGCCATGGTGCACAATGCCAAGAGTGGCGTAGCCCACTTTGCTTATAATAGTGATGCTGAGTGTATTGAGGGCTGTAGACAGCTCCTGAGCTACCTTCCCCAGAGTACCTATGATAAGCCGGATTCTACCTACAACAAGCCAACCGACTCCCCTGACCGCACCTGCCCTAAGCTCGACACCATCGTCCCTGAGGACCCGCGCAAAGTCTATGACATGAAGCAGGTGATTAAAGCCATTGTCGATGATGGTGAGTTTTTTGAACCCCACAGGCACTACGCCCTGAATATGATTGTCTGTTTTGCCCGCTTCAATGGAAATGTGGTGGGCATTATCGCTGACCAGCCCAGCTATATGGCGGGGGTTCTTGACATTAATGCCTCAGACAAAGCCGCCAGGTTCATCCGCTTCTGTGATGCGTTCAACATCCCTATGCTCACCCTGGTTGATGTCCCCGGCTATATGCCCGGCACTCACCAGGAGTTTGGCGGAATCATCCGCCACGGTGCCAAGGTGGTCTACGCTTACTCTGAAGCCACCGTGCCCAAGGTTGCCATCTGCACTCACAAGGCTTACGGCGGTTCCGAGATTTCCATGTGCTCAAGGTCAATCGGGGCAGATATCTACATGGCCTGGCCAACAGCCGAGCTAGCAGTGATGGGCGCCGAAGGCGCAGCCGCTATCATCTTCCGCCATGAAATCGCTGCGGCTGCTGACCCCGAGGCTAAGCGTCAGGAAGTGGCTGAACTCTACCGTAAAACGTTTAACAACCCGTATGTTGCTGCCGCCGGTGGCTATATTGACAAGATAATCAGGGCCAGGGATACCCGCCGCGAGGTTATTGCCGCTCTGGAATCGCTACTGAATAAGAAAGAAGAGC
>JAUWIC010000040.1 GCA_030605575.1 Dehalococcoidia bacterium | reverse complement strand
GGTTTCATCGGCAGCCATATGGCGAAATATTTGCTTGATACTGGAAACAAGGTCTATGGATTAGTAAGAAGGAGAGCAGATGGCTCAAAGCCAAGGAACTTGCTGGATAAAGGCATTTATGATGAAGTGCACTTGATTGAGGGTGATATCACGGATATTTCAGGTATTGGCTTTGCTTTGGAAAGAGCCCAGCCGGATGTCATTTTTCACCTGGCTGCCCAGTCGTTTATCCCAAGGTCCTTCACCAATCCGTTAGAGACCTTAGAAATTAACTCGCTGGGAACTGCAAACTTGCTTGAATCGATCAGACTACATGAGCTTGACCCTGTAATAGTTTTCGCCGGCTCAAGCGAAGAATACGGCTTAGTATTCGCTTCCGATAATCAATACAAGAGGGCAATAGAGAAATATGGAAGCATATTCCCAGAGCCGGTCAAGGTGCCTGAGTTACCAATAACCGAGGCAAATCCGTTGAGACCAATGTCCCCCTATGCGGTTAGCAAAGTTCAGAGTGAGTATATTATGAGAAACTACTGTAACTCCTATGGTCTAAGAACAATTGTTTCCAGGGGCTTCAATACCGAAGGCGCCGGCCGTGGTCCTATGTTTGTAACCTCTGTAGCGACAAGTCAAGTAATGAAATTAAGGTATGGAGAAAGCGACAAAATAGTCATAGGCAATGTTAATGCTTTTAGAGATTGGAGCCATGTATCAGATATAGTAAAGGGTTATTGCCTTTTAGCTGAGAAAGGCAAGCCCGGGGAGGTTTACAACCAAGGCTCTATGCGGACAAATTCCATATTAGGCTATATTCTTTTGGCTTTGGAAAACGCTGGATGGAAGGTAGGAAGGATTAAAACTATGGATAATAGCAAAGTGGTAGAAAATCCTACTGAAAGAAGTCGAGAAAAGCTCTTCGGCATCGAATTTGAAATGACTAAAGTGGATAAATTGATGCTCACAGAAGAACTCGAATTTACCATAGAAGATAGAGGGGTTAAGGTCTATACCAATAAAGGGGAGATACCTATACGTTTTGACTCAACAAGGTTCAGGCCAGCCGAGGTTCCAATATTATTGGCAGAGACAAAGAAAATCCAAGAGCTTGGGTTTAGGATTGAGCACGAGCTAGAATATATAATACGGGAGCAGCTAGATTATTTTTCCAGGAAGGAATTGAGGAAATAAAGAAAAATGCGATATCATTCGAAGTAAGGGACCTTCTAGTAAAGACAGGTGTATGAACAAAGGAGCAGCCAAGCAAACACTGGAGGTTTATAAGAAGGTAGGTAAGTAGACACTGTGAACAGTCAGATAGAACAAGTAAAGCGGTTAGCTGGCGAAATCGATGGCTGGCTATCAGATGCCGAGGGTGAGTTATTATATAAGCTGGCAAAGAATGTGCCCAAGGGACAGGCCATTGTAGAGATAGGCAGTTGGAAAGGGAAGTCCACTGTGTGGTTGGCCAAGGGAACAGAGGCAGGTCAGAAGAATAAGGTCTATGCCATCGACCCACACCGTGGGAGTGGGGCTCATGTGAGCGAAGGTGAGGAAGACACCTATCCTACATTTCTTGTCAGCTTGAGTAAAGCCGGGGTTATAAACAGGGTAGTTCCCTTAGTCATGACCTCAAGCGAGGCTGCCCAATACTGGCAAGGGAGTGTAGGTTTGCTGTGGATCGATGGTTCCCATGAGTACGAGCACGTCAAGCGTGACTTCCTTCTCTGGAAGCAATACTTATTACCTGGCTCTATGGTGGCATTACATGACTGTGATAAGAAAGAATATCCTGGGCCTGCCCGCGTGGCCGAAGAATACTTGGTCAATTCTGACGAGTTCGTTATTACTCACCATGTTGACACAATCTTAACAGCGACCAAACGCAGGTAGTATATTTGCTCTGTCAGGGCTATGACTAATAAACAACTAGATATAGAAACCAGGCAGGAGCGCCGCGAGAAAAAGCTCAAAAAGAAGCGGGAGCGGATACCCAAGCACGGGAAAAATCTGGCTAGAATATATATGGACGCCATTCTTAAACGATTAAGATGCCACCGTATTGACAAGCAGTAGAAGAAGTAGTAAAAGAAGTAACTTAAGAGAAAAAGGAGGTAATAAAACATGCCATATCACTGGGAGAAACCTGTCAAGGACCGTGAGGAGCTAAGGCCTATCATTCGTTCAATGGGTCTAGGGGGGCACATTTCTTGGGTTCTTGGTGTTATATTTACCGTATTAGGGATTATTGCCGGTGCCGCCAACGTCACTCTTGGCTTGACGTCAGTATCCTGGTTCCTGCTGGCAATTGTTACTTTGGTGGTCGGCATGCCTATGTGGTTTACCTTGCTGTGGGCTCGGCATTTACTTGGCATAGAAGGTAAAAGTAAAAAGGAAGAGTGAACTCAGGCAAATCCAGAACCTGTTTACCAAGCAATAAATAGCGATGGTTACCCCTCTTCCCTTTTGACCCCTTCCTCCTCAAGCTGTTCCATAAGGCGGGCGGCTCGGGGGGATGCTCTAGTATGGGAAAAATCTGGCTAAAATATATATGGATGCTATTATGAAGAGGTTGAAGGGGGAGGAGGAAGTAATCAGCCGTGCTTTTGGTGACTAATATTCTTTACAAACGTTTTTAATAGGCCTGATCTGCGGTATAATACAATAAACTTGCAGTCTAACAATAGTTAGGTGAATTAATCAAATGAGTAATGTAGTTTTCGTACTTGGTGCAGGCTGTTCGAAACAATGTGGTGCACCATTGATGGCCGATTTTCTCGATGTTGCCTCTTATTTGCACAGCACTGGGAAAGTCGATGACAAAGCGCCATATTTTGAGAAAGTCTTTAAAGCCATCGGTGCTCTTCAGGTAGTTCATTCCAAGTCTCAATTGGATTTGAACAACATCGAGTCAGTCTTCAATGCATTTGAGATAGCTAATACAATCGGGAAGCTGCCAGGCTTTGTACCTGAGGAAATTCCGAGTGTAATATCCTCATTAAAAGAGGTTATTGTCACTACCCTTGAGCAAACCATTAAGTTTCCTGCTCGAGGATCGTATATAAGCGCACCGCTACCATACAAGTCTTTCGTAGAGTTACTCCAACATATTATGAGTGATGCTGTTCCTACACATACAGTCTCGGTGATTACATTTAATTACGATATTGCTATAGACGTGGCTCTTCACATGGCACGTCTTGGTATAGATTACGGCTTAGGTTCCAGCTCTTCCTCCGGATACGTACCCCTACTGAAATTGCACGGTTCTTTGAACTGGGCATCAAACTCTAACGATGGTAGTATAGTTCCCCTAACATTAGGAGATTACCTAAGTAAGTATAGTATCAAGTTTCCTATGAATATTAGTGAGTGTCGTATTCCAATTGGGGCTCAACTTAAAGAATACTTCTCTAATAATACAAATATTGAAGTTGAAGCTGAGCCAGTAATAGTGCCACCAACTTGGAACAAAGCTGAGCACCACCAAATCCTCTCGCAGGTGTGGGGTCGGGCTGCCAAAGAATTAAGTCAGGCTGAATATATCTTTATCATAGGTTATTCTCTTACTGAAACCGACGTATTCTTCAGGCTTTTATACGCACTCGGTACGGTAGGTGGTGCACCACTGAAAAAAATCGAAGTCTTCAATCCCGATAATAGTGTAGAAACTCGCAAGAGGTTTGAATCTCTTATGGGCTCGGGTGCTATAGCACGCTTTGACTATAAGCAATTCGATTTTTCTCAATCTATTTCAAAAATAAAGAATCATTTCCCAAGCAGACAATGAAGTTTGCCTAGCAGCAAACTTTCTTTATCCCTCTTCCCTTTTGACGCCTTCCTCCTCGAGCTGTTCCATAAGACGGGCGGCTCGGGGGTAACCGATACGTAACTTCCGTTGCAGGTAAGAAGTAGATATGTGCTTGTGTTCTCTGGCTAGTTGTCGGGCTGCCTCCAGGAGCGGGTCCTCACGGAAGCCTCCCCTGGCGGTGGGGGATGGGATAAGCTCCTCAACCTTTAGCGGGGCTGCCTCTTCCCTCTGCTGGCTACCCCAGAAGTAGACCAGCCTCTCGGTCTCGGCGTCAGAGACATAGCACCCCTGGAGACGCTTGGGTTTAGCTGCCTCGGTGGGCATGTAGAGCATATCGCCTGCCCCCAGCAGTTTCTCGGCGCCACCGATGTCAAGGATAGTCCGTGAATCCACTTGCGAGGTAACGGCAAAGCTAATACGGGTCGGGAAGTTAGCCTTGATTAAGCCGGTAACCACATCCACCGACGGACGCTGGGTAGCCACGACCAGGTGGATGCCGGTAGCCCGGGCAAGCTGGGCTAATCGGCATAGAATATGCTCGACTTCATCAAAGCCGGTCGCCATCAGGTCAGCCAGTTCATCAATGATTAGTATCAGGTAGGGGAGCTTCTCGTCTCCCTGCTTATTTTTATTGTAGCCCTCAATGTTACGGACCCCGGTGGTAGCCAACTTCTGATACCGCTTGTCCATTTCCTGGTTAAGCCAGCGCAGCGTAGGCAGGGCTTTGTTGGTATCAACTATAACTGGTGTCGGCAGGTGAGGTATGCTATTGAATGGGGTCAGCTCTACCCGCTTGGGGTCAATCATAATGAACCGGACATTATTAGGTGGGTTGTGTAACAGCAAACAGCAGATGATTGAATTTAAGCAAACAGTCTTGCCGCTGCCGGTAGCCCCGGCGATAAGCAGGTGAGGCATCCTGGACAGGTCACCAGCTATCGCCTCACCACCAGCCCCTTTGCCTAAGGCGATAGCTAATTTAGACTTGGCTTCTATTTTCTGGAAAGCGCTGGTCTCAATCACCCCTCGCAAACTAACCAGACTTGAAATGGTATTAGGCACTTCAATGCCGACTACAGATTGCCCCGGCACCGGGGCTTCAATCCTTATGCTGGGTGCCGCCAGCGCCAGAGCCAGGTCGTTAGCCAGTGAAGTAATTCTATCCACCTTAACCCTTGTCCTGGATACCTCCTCCAGCCTTACCTTAATATTGCCCTCTTTATCTCTTTCCTTTATCTCCCTCATCTTTCTATCCCAGCCCGGTTCCACCCCAAACTGGGTAACAGTTGGCCCAGCGTTTATCTGCACTACCTTAGTCTCAACCCCATAACTGGCTAGTGCCTCTTCAATAAGCTTGGCTCTCTGCATATTGTCAGCCTGACCAAACTCAACCTCGGGTGACCTATCCAGAATATCAATAGGCGGAAGCCGCCAGCCATCAACGGTAATTAAATCTGGTGATTCACCATATTTTCGCCACACTTCCTGAGCTACCTGTCGTAATTCTTGCTGGGCCTGGGTGGGAATGGGTGGAGTGGGTGGAGTGGTTATAGGTTGCCTTTCGGCTTCTATTCGCTGGGGGGGTGGGGTTATGGTAATCGGAGGTGGCGCTGGCGTTGGCTCCTGTGGAATGGCTGGTCTGGGAGGAGCCGGCCGCCTTTCAAACTGCTTACCTGCCCAGGCGGTAGCTCTTTTAGCAGCATTAGTGAAAACCCCGGGAGCTACTAAGATAGCGCCGGCGAAGAAAAGTCCCGCTATTCGAAGAATGCCGATATAGTTGGGGTAGCCAATGATATTTAGACCAATCGTACCCCCGAAAGCAAAGAAGCCCAGTATTCCCCAGATAGCCACAGTGAAAGCAATACCACCCAGCCACTGGCGAAAGCGGCTGGTGAGAGAAGCATGTCTCCGTCGCCATAGCACCTCGCCTATGCTGCCGAGGGCTAGGACTAGAAGCAGTAGCCCCCAGCCAAACAGCCTCAGGGTTTCATCTCTAATATTAGCCGCCCATACTGTCAGATTTAGCCACTGCCAGTATAGTAAGCCAACGACGAGGACTACCGCTATAATTCGCCACGCTATTCGCCACACCGAGAAGCGGAATAGCCAGTTCCCCGACTGCTTTCCCTTGGGCTTTCCACTGGATTTACTTGGGATATTGACTTTCCTCTTAGCCATATAACCCCTCAGCGAATAAGATACCTTTAAGCTATACCTTTACCATAAATGGCAGAATCATAGGTCGGCGCTTGGTCTGCTCGTAGTAGAATTTTTTCAGTATATCTTTAACCTTAGTATTGATAAAGCTCCACTCAGCAGGGCGGTTACCGCTATGGCCTAGGATTCGGGCGACCAGGTCACGACTCTCGTCTAACATGTCTTTGGATTCTCTGGTATCGACGAAGCCTCGTGATACAATGTCAGGACGTCCTATTAACTTACCTGTTTGCCGGTTAACAGCAATAATCACCACTACTATTCCGTCCTTTGATAGCATTCTTCTATCACGGAGAACAACGCTGCCGATACCGCCTCCACTCAGACCGTCAACATACACATTGCCTGAGGTAACCTTGCCGATTATTTTGCCTGCCTGTGAACTAAGCTCGAGAATATCACCGTCTTCCAGCACCATGATGTTGTCTTTGGGAATGCCTACTGCCTCGGCTAATTTAGCGTGAAGGGTCAAATGGCGAAATTCGCCGTGGATAGGCATAAAGAATTTCGGCTTGACCAGGTTTAACAGCAGTTTTAATTCTTCCTGGCTGGCATGCCCGTGAACATGAACCTGTGCCACCTTACTGTATAATACCTGAGCCCCCTGCTTGAAAAGGTTGTCCACGGTTCTGTTGATTAGCGCTTCGTTGCCCGGGATGGGGGTGGCTGAAATAACTACCGTGTCGCCGCGAATAATGTGAACCTGGCGGTGGTCTCGGTTAGCCATACGGACCAGAGCTGAGGTAGGCTCTCCCTGGCTTCCAGTGGTAATAAAAACAATTTTATTATGAGGCATTCCTTTGAGTTCATCCAGCCGAGCCAGTATCCCGTCGGGAGCATTAAGGTAGCCCAACTCCAGTGCCATGTGGGCTGTATCACTCATGCTACGCCCAATAATAAAAACCCGACGCTGGTGTTTAGCCGCTGAATCAATAACCTGCTGAATGCGAGACACCAGCGATGAGAAGGTAGTTACAATCACCCTTCCTGGTGCCTCAGCTATGACCCGGTCTAGGTTTTCGCCAACTACTCTTTCTGACGGCGTATAGCCGGGTAGCTCAGCATAGGTGGAGTCGGAGAGGAGAAGCAGAACTCCCTGTGCTCCTAGCTGAGCCAGCCGGGACAGGTCGGTTGGTTTACCACTAACCGGTGTATAGTCAAGCTTGAAATCTCCACTATGAATTATGGTGCCAACTGGGGTATTTATTATTAAACCTGCCGAGTCAGGTATACTGTGACAAACGGGGAAGAACTGAATTTTGAATCTGCCCAGTGTAATCCCGCTACCCGGCGATATTACTTTAAGCTTAGCCCCTGAGCCCGCTCTTCGCTGTTTAAGCTTGACCGAGATAAGCCCCCGGGTAAGCTTGGTGGAGTAGACGGGTACACTAAGCTCGTGCAGCAAATAAGGCAGAGCACCAATATGGTCCTCATGACCGTGGGTGATGATTATACCCCTTATCCTTTCCCGGTTCTCCAGCAGGTAGCTGAAATCGGGGATTACCAGGTCAACACCTAGCATTTCTTCCTCGGGGAACATAAGCCCGGCATCAATGACGATGATGTCATTTTCGTATTCCATCACCATCATGTTCTTGCCGATTTCAGAGAGTCCACCGAGAGGGATTATCTTGAGTCTTGGCTTAGCCATAATTTTAGACCTAGAACATAGTTAATTGCTGAGGCTGTGGCTCAGTTTCGGTAATAGCTTCTGCCTGGGCTAGGAGTGATGGAATCTTGAGCATGTCCTCTTCTATGGTCCGGCGTAAGCTCTGCTGGTGAAGGGCAGCTGCTGGGTGGTACATGGCATAATAGATGGCATTGTCCTGCTTTTGCGCCGTGCCGTGAATCTTGCTTATGCTCTTACCCGGGAAGAACATTGCCATAGAATACCGCCCCAAGGTTACAATCATCTTGGGGCGAATTAACTCAATCTGGCGTTCTAGCCACTTACGGCAGTTATGTATTTCTACAGGTAACGGGTCGCGGTTCCCATAGGGGCGGCACTTGATCACATTGGCGATATAGACCTGTTCACGTTTCAAATTAATAGAAGCCAGCAATTGGTCCAAGTATAGTCCTGCCGGCCCCACAAAGGGGCGACCTTGCTGGTCCTCATGCCAACCCGGTGCCTCGCCAATGAACATTATATCAGCATCCTCTGCCCCCTCACCGGGTACTACTTTGGTTCGGTATTTAGCTATTTCACACTGCTGGCAGAGGGCAATTTCCTGGTAAAGCTCACTCAGCGCTGACATCTACCCTGTGTTTATGATAGCACGGTTAATATGCCAAGTCAATTTAAGAGAATGTTATCTACCTCACCCCCTTAATGCACCCTAAAAAATCTTTGATTTTTCAGGGAACCCGATTAATCCCCCTCTCCTTCAAAGGAGAGGGGGAAATGGTTTTAGAAGAGGGGCACAGCCCCTCTTAAACACCCCGATTAAGGGAGAAAGAAGCGGGATAACAAAGGGATTAAAAGGGGCGAATACGGGGTCCCCGCAAAAACAAAGTTTTTGTGGGGTAAAAATCCCCTTTAACAAATTCCCATCCCTCTCCCCTTTATAAGGGGAGAGGGATAAAGGGTGAGGGGTTAATAAACAATCTGTTAGATAGCAGGTTATTGACAGTATAAGGGCACAGTTGTAGACTTCGGCAGGGGAGGGAAAAATGAGTTTTTTAAGCCAAACTGATCCGGAAGTTAGCCAGGTCATTGATATGGAGAGGAAGCGGCAGAGGGAGACAATAAACCTTATCGCCTCCGAGAACTATGTTAGTCGGGCGGTGCTTGAGGCTGAGGGCTCGGTTCTAACTAACAAATATGCTGAGGGTTACCCTAAACGGCGCTACTATGGTGGCTGTGAGAATATGGATATCGTAGAAAGCTTGGCTATCCAGCGGGCTAAAGAGCTGTTTCACGCCGAGCATGCTAATGTCCAGCCCCACAGCGGGGCTCAGGCTAATATGGCAGCCTACTACGCCTTGCTTGACTATGGTGATACGGTTATGGGTATGAGTCTGGCTCACGGTGGCCATCTTACTCACGGTGATAAGGTAAGTTTCTCAGGTAAGTCGTACAATTTTATAGCCTACGGGCTTAATCGTGAAACAGGAAGAATTGACTATCAGGAGCTGGAGAGGCTTGCCCTGAAGCACCGGCCTAAGTTGATTGTGGCTGGAGCTAGTGCTTACCCCCGGATTATTGATTTTGAGCGTTTTTGGCATATTGCTGACCTGGTGGGGGCAAGGCTTATGGCTGACATAGCTCACATAGCTGGTATGGTAGCTGTTGGTCTACATCCCACCCCTGTGCCCTACGCTGATGTGGTAACCTCAACTATGCATAAGACACTGCGTGGTCCACGGAGTGGTTTCATTTTGTGTCGGCGCCAGCTAGCATCATCAATAGATGCCGCTGTCTTCCCTGAGATGCAGGGTGGTCCCCTGATGCACGTCATCGCTGCCAAAGCGGTAGCCCTCTATGAAGCTATGCAACCTAGCTTTGTCGAATATCAACGCGCTATATTGAATAATGCCCTGGTTCTAGCCAGTGAGCTCCAAAGACTGGGGCTGCGTCTTATATCAGGTGGGACCGACAACCACCTGATTCTGATCGACCTCACTGAGGCCGGGGTTACCGGCAAAGAGGCTGAGGAGGCTTTGGGCGGGACAGGCATTGTCGTCAATCGGAACCCTATTCCCTTTGACCCCCGCCCGCCCCGGGTAACCAGCGGCATCAGACTGGGTACGCCGGCAGTAACCACCCGCGGCTTTGGTAGCGAGGAGATGAAACATATTGCTTCACTAGTTGTAAAAGTAATTACCGATGTTGGTAATCATAATATTCAGAATCAACTAAGCCAGGAGGTCAGCCAGCTCTGCCAGCGCTTCCCGGCACCAGGTATTGATGACTGATAGTTTTAGGTTCTACTCCATACTCGCCACCGCATCTGCCTAACCCAAACCTGCTACCCCTTTCCCTTTTTGCCGTGAAATATATACCAGCACTTTAATCGGGGTTCTCCCACCTTATTAGTTCTTGGATAGTTTGGTCTCCACTTTTTGATGGATAATACTTTAGACTGGCCCCGGTTGATGGGTCCGGTCCTTCTTGGGTCATGGTTTCAGCTACCACCTCCCCTATAGTCAGGTTTTCAATACATAAATTCTTAATCAGAAGCAGTGTTGCTTCATCTACATAGCCTATGCCCACGCCGCTATCCCAGCCGATATAGGTAGATGCCCCCTTTAGCCCAAAAGCCCCCGCCATATCATTCAGGTAGGTGGTGCCGCAGCCCATCATTATTATGGCAGTGTCCTGAAACCTCCCCGACATACTGGTGAGTAAAAACTTAGAATTAACCGCAAAAACCAACGGATAGTCTTCTACCATTCTGGCCGGTAGCATCTGGTCGCTTAGCTGCTCCCGAACATACCTCGTTTGCTTGTAGGCTTCTCCAGTAAACAGGTAGGTTGCTTCCTTTACCATTACCTGCGAATCCTCCTGGCGTTGCATTAGCCCCGAGTGAGCTCTGAAGATGATTAGCTTATATCGGTATTTTGGTAACTCTCTGTAGAACTTAACGCTAACCTGCTCACCTTGATAAACATCCACCTCAAAGCCGCTGGCTTCGAGGTATGCCTCCGCTTGGTCTATGAAGGCTGGATTAGGTTCAAGGAGATAGAGCTGGTCAACAATGGCTGCTTTAGGCAGCAGTTCAACATTGCTGGCCTCTTGAGAGCAACCGATAAACAAAACAAGCCCGATAAGAACTAGGCAAATTATAGCTATCACTCTCTTACCGAGCTTGTCCTTCTGGTTATCTAACCTAGACTTAATCAAACCCGCCAAATAGTTTTTAGCTCCTGACTCTCCTGCGAGCAAATCTACTTCCGTAAACCCCGGCTAAAGCCAAAGCCACCGCCAAGCCAATCCACGGCATCAGGATACTAAGCTTATCTACCGGCAAGACCGTGCCGCCGACAATGCGGGGACTGCCACCGCCACCAAAGGGGGCTCCGGTCAAGTCATCTAAATCTGGGGTTGTATCATCTCTAATCTTAGCCCAGATATAGCCACTGTAGCCATTGGTGTCAGCTGGGTTCACACCGCTATCCGTGCACTCCGTCCAGTCTGAGCCGTCCCACCAATAGAGCTTAAGTGACGATTCAGCTAAGTCACGGATTTCCCTATTGGTGTAGTAGAGCCTTATCTCAATCTCAGTAACACCAGTGGTGTCATCAATATGGACATCAATATACTTGCCTATATCGCCACTGAAACCAGTGCCCGGGTTATCCTCATACTCTGCCACAGTGATTGCCGGTGTGCCAGTCCCTGTCATAATAACCTCAGCATCAATCTCGGGCGTGGCATCAAGGGGAGCGGTTCCTGTCTCGGCGGTGGCAATCCTAGCCCCCAGCCACGGGTCATGGTCAACATTAGCACTAACGGAATCACCAGTGCCTGGACCAATACCACTGGGTCCACTGCCATCACCCCACCAGTTGTTCTCGGCATCAAGTGATACAGCGGGGTTGAAGTTCGCAACACCGTACTGTGTGTTTCCGACGATGTTGTTGAAGTGGGCTTCGTTACCAGACCCCCCCTCGTCTCCGCTTCCACAACCCCATGTGCCCCAGTCTGGCCAATTAGGCCCATTAAGCCAGATGCCGTAGTAATTGTTCTGGATGTCGTTGCCGCTTGCGGTGTTATTAGAGGTACCCGATGCTTCGAAGAAGACCCCAGCCATCGTATTGTTGGTGAGTGTATTACCCTCAATGGTATTGTTAGAAGACCCAGTGTAACCGGTGAGTGCAACGCCCAGGTCACAATTGCTGACGGTGTTCCCTTGCACTGTGACACCATTCACGTCCCACAGGGAGATGCCCGTAGCCGCCCAGTTAACAGGCGAATATCTATTGTCCGTGACAGTGTTATTGGGACCAACTATTCCCTCGGCACTATTTAGCAACATGATGCCATTAGGACACTGAGTGGTCATGTCACCAGGTCCAGTCACCGTATTGTCGTGTAGGTTAACTGTTAGGTCACTCCCAAAGGCATAGATACCACCCCTGTTGTAATTATTGATATTGCAATCTTTAACCTCTACTGAAGCAGCAGCGGTCATAGCAGATAGCCACATTCCATTAGTACGAGAGCTACCAGAGGTCGTGTTCATATTCACCACCGTTGCACCATCTATGGTGCCAGCGGTCTCGCTATACACAATGCCAGCCACCCAGTTTGCCCCTGTGGGAGTACCGTCAATATTTACCCCATCAACCTTTAGGTTCTTCAGCGTAACACTAGTAACGCCAGCCTCCTCAACCACAATTATGCCTGCCATATTCTTAGTCCCGCCTATCCACGGCGTAGTCTTAACCGTGGTCAGTATGCTAGCTCCAGAAGGCTGGATGATAGTGGTGTCGCCAGCACCTTGAAGCGTTAGGCTCTTATCGATGACTACCTGCTCATTATACGTCCCCGCCGCCACATTGATAGTGTCGCCAGGACTGGCGGCATCAATGGCTGGTTGGATGGAGTAGTAGTGGTCACCGGTGTTAGTATTGACCATAGGTCCTTCTATAGGGTCGAATATGGTTTGGGCTGCGCCTGGGGTAACCACCGTAGCCAGCCCGCTTGCAGGAGTATCCTTCAGACTAACATACAACACGGCGTAGTACTTACTGCCGTCTTTCATACCCGGGCCATCGTAGAAATCACCTATGTTCCAGCTGTTACACGGCTCAAAAACGCTGGTGGGGTCAAAGGTTAGCGAGTAAGTGTCCGTGTCTTTGTTGTAGCTCCCTTGCTCCTTTGGTCCCTCATCCTCAGTGTAAATCACAAGGTAAATGGTGTAAGCACTGCCGTCTGGATTCTTCTTGGCTAAGAATGTCTCATCGTATCCATCAGTTGCCTTGGTAATATGCAGATAGCACATACTGTTGTTTGCTGCCTCACCATCGTCAATAGTGTAGCCGTGGTCGGCGAACCAGCTAGTCGGGAAGACAGGACACGTGCCATATTTGCTACCACAATTCACCGGAGTATCCGGCGTAGAAACGTTTTTCTTTTGAATATGCAGGAAGTCACTATCCCAATCTAGAGAAGTGTCATCACGGTCACCCAGATCGATAGAGTACTTAATTTCTGAATTAGCCCCATCCCAGGTGAGTTCCATGCCAGTACCGGCGCTTGTGGGGGTCAACACTGAGTAGTTATTCTCTGCCGCAGGGTTGTAGTCAAAAAACTGATTCCAGAAACCATTATAATCTACGACCTTGCTGCAGGCTGAGGTTTGGTCGGGAATACCATAGGTAGTGATATTAATGTGATAGGTACCTGCCGTCGCCGTAGCGATTTCCGCCGCAGTGAAGGTAACAACACCGCTATCATCGCCTGTTCTAGTATCGAAGATGACCCAACCCCCCATACCCTCATCCCAGCCCCACAGTTTTGCCCGGCCACCCTGGCTTCCTGAAACGGGATTGCCGTTCATATCCAGCACTGTGATGTTGACATCGCCTACTGCTGCCCCCGCCGGCACCGCCATCACCAGGCTGAAGCTAAGCACCAGCACTAGGGTAAACAAAATACTAAAAATCTTCCTTTTCATTCTTCCTTCTTCCTCCTTTTTTACTTTATTCCCTGAGATTGCTTCGTCACTTGCCCTCCTCGCAATGACAATGGGGGACAAGCTCCCCGCAACGGGTAAGAGTCATTGCGAGCGAAGCGTGGCAATCTCGGGGTTTTCATATATTAATCGGTCTTTCCCGAGCGCCAGTAGGTCTTTCCCTATCATCTTTAACTGCTCCGTAGGCACTACCCCCTTCAGCCTAAATTTGCCGAATGGCGAACACATCGTATGTAATTATCGTAAACGATATTCCCACACCTGTCAACCCCTACAGGCGGTTTGGTGAAGATTTTTGGGGGAGGGACTAAAGTAAGGTCTAGCCTCATTAGTTGGATTTTTGGGCAAACCATGTGTTAGAATATCCGAGGTACACTTCGCATGCTTGGGGCTAAATCGTTGACTAGGATAGCTCTGTCATGTTCAGCGATAGCAATCTATATTTGAGGAGGGTCATGAGAAATTCTTTATCTGTAGACAAAGTTTACATCTTGTGGGTGTTGTTACGCCAGGCTAAAGACGCGGTATTCAAAGCTACGGAGAAAGAACTGAGGCAATACGGCATTTCACCTGAGGAGGCTGCGGTTTTGTCCGTTGTCCAGGCTCTGGGTAACAAGGCAATACCCGCTGAGATATCGCGGTGGCTGCTCCGAGAGCCTCACACCGTTTCCGGCATCCTGAGCCGAATGGAAAAGAAGGGGCTGCTGAGGAAGACGAAGGACCTGGACAGAAAGAACCTGGTAAGAGTTAGCCTAACCGACAAGGGACAGCAAGCCTATTACCAGTCAGCTAAATTAGAGTCCTTCCGCCAGATTATATCTTCCCTGTCTGAAGACAAGCGCCAGCAACTGAGCTCATGGTTGAAGACATTACGAGAGAGGGCGCTCAAAGAGCTTGGAGTAGACCAGGAACCACTCTTCCCACCGTCCCAATGAGCGCACCAATGGGCTAGCCCTTGGGTAACAGGATTACCCTATCTCGCTCTCATCCCCATTTAATATCACTCAACTCAATAACATGCCAAATGTCAACTACTTTTGTCTTTGTTTTACTACTTACACCCTGCCAAGCACCTTTTCACTGAGATTGTTTAATAACCCTATCCCCTTTAAGCACCCAGGAAAATCTCCGATTTTCCTGGGAACCCGCTTTATCCCCTTCCCGTTTCTACCCACTGTGTCATTGCGAGCCAAAGGCGAAGCAATCTTATCTTTTAGTTTGCTTCGTCGCTCCGCTCCTCGCAATGACTTCTACGCCTCAAGAAGGGGAAGGGGAATTTTATTAAAAGAGGGGCGTTAGCCCCTCTAAACTCCCTAGTCTCTACCCCCGGGCAAGCACCTTTTCACTGAAGTTGTCAATAGTGCTATAATTAATTAATACGGAGTGAAGGGAGTAAGTTAAATGGATGAGATAAAGGTATTTGCTGGCAATGCTCACCCTGCCCTAGCCCAGGCAGTTACCGAGTACCTGGGCATACCCGTAGGTAGGTGTGAGGTCTTCGAGTTCAGTAACGAGAACATCTTTGTTCGTATTCTGGAAAATGTCCGTGAGCGGGACACCTTTGTTATTCAGCCCATCTCCTCCCCGGTCAATAAGAGCCTGGTTGAGCTATTGATTATGATTGATGCCCTGAAGAGGGCATCAGCCGAGCGTATTACCGCCGTGGTTCCTTATTATGGCTATGGTCGCACCGATAAGAAGGACCAGCCCCGGGTGCCGATAACAGCCAGGCTGGTGGCTGACCTGATTACAGTGGCTGGGGCTAACCGGCTACTGACCGTGGATTTGCACGCCCCCCAGATTCAGGGCTTTTTTAACATACCCGTTGACGAACTGACAGCTCTTTACCTGTTGAGTGATTATTTTAAGGAGAGAGCTTTTGATGACCTGGTGGTAGTTGCCACTGATATAGGTATTTCCAAACGGGCGCGAGACCTGGCAGCCAAGCTTAATGCCCCTCTGGCTATTATGGAAAAGAGACGGATAGGCAATGTTGACCAGACTGAGACCCTAAATGTAATTGGTGAGGTGGAGGGCAAGGTGGCGCTTACTGTAGATGACGAAATAGACAGTGCTGGCTCCCTGGTGGGTGTTGTTTCTACCTTGGGGGAGCGGGGGGCAAAGGAAGTATATTCCTGCTGTACCCACCCCGTGTTCTCCGGTTCAGCTATCCAGAGGATAGCCTCGTGCCCGGTAAAAGAGGTAGTGGTTACCGATACTATTCCTGTTACCGGTAATAAGAAATTAGATAAGATTACGGTTTTACCTATAGCTCCATTACTGGGTGAAGCCATCCACCGTATTCATACCGGACTATCTATAGGAGCTATGTTTGAATGAAACTAAAAATCCCGAGAGATTGTTTAGTAACCTATTCCCCTGACCCCCTTCCCTTATTAATTTATTAAGGGAAGGGGGAGTGTAGGTAAGAGAGGGGCTTCGCCCCTCTCTAAAATCTCTTCCCCCCTCTCCTTCAAAGGAGAGGGGGGATAAAGGGGTCGACAGAGTCGCCTCTGGCGAGGTGAGGTTGATAAACAATTTCAAAGATAGGATAGGCTTGTAGCTCGGGTTGAATGGCAACGGAAAGACAGTGTAAGTGAGCAATAACGGGGAACTGATAGAGGTATATCGGGCAGCAGGTGAGATGGAAGCGCAGGTCATTCGGAGCCTGCTTGAGCAATATGGAATACCCTGCCTGTTAAAAGGTGATGCTGCCCGTACCATTTACGGTTTTACTGTGGATGGGCTGGGTGAAGTACGGATTATGGTCAGGGAATCAATGGCGGAGAAAGCTAAGAGACTGATTAGAGGAAAAGATAATGTTTAAATTTTTTAGTGGGCTTACCGATTCTAATGAGAAACAGCTAAAGCGGTTACAGCCGACGGTAGACCAGATAAATGAGCTGGAGCCTGAATTTGAAAAACTCAGTGATGATGAGCTTCGTGCCAAGACCGATGAGTTTAAGGCCCGGTATGAAGCCGGCACTTCGCTGGATGAGCTTTTGCCCGAAGCCTATGCCGCTGTTCGCGAAGCCGCCAAGCGGAATATAGGTCAGCGCCACTTTGATGTCCAGTTGATGGGGGGCATTGTCCTTCACCAGGGCAGAATCGCTGAGATGAAGACTGGCGAGGGTAAAACCCTGGTGGCTACCCTTCCCCTCTACCTGAACTCCCTTACCGGTCAGGGTTGCCACCTGGCTACGGTTAATGATTACCTGGCCCGGCGAGACCCTTACTGGATGGGACCTATCTACCATGCCCTGGGGGTGAGTGTCGCCAGCATTTATCCTCAGCAGACCCCCGACGAGCGTACCCCCTCCCGCCTTTATGACCTAACCTATGACTCGGGTAACGAAAGGGACCCCTGGCGCCATTTTCGCCCTATCTCCCGTCGTGAGGCTTACCAGGCTGACATTACCTACGGCACCTCTAACGAGTTCGGTTTTGACTATCTGCGGGACAATATGGTCGTTGACCTGTCCCAGTGTGCCCAGCAGTCTCTAAACTACGCCATCGTTGATGAGGTAGATAACCTGCTTATTGATGAGGCACGCACCCCGCTTATTATCAGTGCTCCAGATGTAGAAGCAGGGCAGAAATATCAAGTATTTGCTCACCTTGTTCCTCGCCTACAGCGAGAGCGTGACTACAAGATGAGTGAAAAGGGACGCTCAGTAGATGAGATAACAGAAATCGGCTATGACAATGCAGAAAGAATGTTAAAGCGAGAAGGAGTACTAAAATCGGGTCATCTCTATGACTTGGGAAATGGCTACCTGAAGCATCTCCTAGAAAACGCCATCACTGCTAAGGAAGCTTACCAACGTGACCGCGAGTATGTGGTCAAGGATGGTCAGGTTATCATTGTTGATGAGTTCACTGGCAGACTTATGATTGGTCGTCGCTACTCCGAGGGGCTGCATCAGGCAATAGAAGCCAAGGAGCATGTCAGGGTTCAGCGGGAAAGCCGGACCTTTGCCACCATTACCATCCAGAACTACTTTCGGATGTATGCCAAGCTAGCCGGGATGACGGGCACGGCGGCTACTGAGGCTGAAGAGTTTCACAAGATTTATAACCTTGATGTGGTCGTTATCCCGACTAATCTGCCCATGATTAGAGATGACCACCCCGACCGGATTTATAAGGATGAGGAGACTAAATTCCGGGCGGTGGTTGGCGAGATTGAAGAGTTTTATCAGCAGGAACGACCGGTGCTGGTTGGCACCGTATCTATTGAAAAGTCGGAATACTTGAGTGACCTTTTGAAAAGGAAAGGCATACCCCATCAGATACTTAATGCCAAGCAGCACGAGAGGGAGGCGCATATCATTGCCCAGGCGGGGGAGCCGGGGGCGGTAACCGTGGCCACCAATATGGCCGGGCGGGGTGTTGATGTTGTGCTGGGTGGGAAAGACCCGCCTAAGCAAAATAAGCCGGAGTGGGAGGAATGGCAGAAGAAGCATAAAAAGGTAGTTGAACTTGGTGGACTTCATATCACCGGCACCGAGCGCCATGAAGCCCGGCGAATTGATAACCAGCTCAGGGGTAGAGCCGGACGGCAGGGCGACCCGGGAAGCTCGCGGTTCTATGTCTCCTTAGAAGATGATGTGGTCAAGCGCTTCGGCGGCGACCGAATTAAGGGCTTTATGGAGTGGGCTGGTATGGATGAGGATACCCCTATTGAGAATAAATTGATTAACCGCTCTATTGAATCGGCCCAGGTTCGGGTTGAAGGCTATCACTTTGATATCCGCAAACACCTGGTGGAATATGACGATGTCATTAATCGGCAGCGTGAGCTTATCTATAGTGAGCGGAAGAAGATATTAAGCGGTGCCGACCTTAAAGCTAACATCCTGTCAATGGTCAGGGAGGAGATACAGAATGTGGTGGCAACCCATATTCTTGATGAGCGTGGCGTTGATTGGGACCTGGAAGGCTTAATTGCTGAAATCGGCACCATCTTCCCCCTGCCCCCAGCCATCAATGCCGACGCCCTTTCCCAGCTCAAGGCGGAGCAGATTGAAGCCAAGCTTATTGAGCTGGCCGAGGCTCTATATGAAGACCGGGAGGAGGAGCTGGGGTCGGACAATATGAGGATGGTGGAACGCCGCCTCATGCTTCACACTATGGACAGCCTGTGGGTGGAGCATCTAACCATAATGGAGCAAAAGCGCCAGGAGGCGGGATGGCAGACTTTACGTCAGGTACGAGCCGTAGATGCCTATAAGAATGTAGGCTACAAGCAATTTCAGGAATTACTGTCCACTATCAGGCACGATTTAGTCCATACCATATACCACGTGAGCATTGTCAAGAGGGAAGCCCCCCAACCCGCCCCATCCCCAATGGCTCAAGTCGCCTCTGGTGGCGGCAGTAAAAGTAAGAAGCGGCTCAAGGTTGGGGGCAAAAAGATAGGTCGCAATGACCCCTGCCCCTGCGGTAGCGGCAAAAAATACAAACACTGCTGTGGGAGGTGAAAAGGTGGGTAAAACTTCTAGCGGAAAAGAGCGGACTTTAGAATATTTAAAAGAGCGTGTAGGTAAGTGGGTGCATAATCAGGAACTTCGTGAGTTTACGGGGTTAAATGATGTGCCTAGAACCATCCGTCTACTTAGGCAAGAAGGCTGGAAAATAGACGTCCGTGGGGATGGATATGTAATGCTAACCTCCTTAGAAAAAGGTCTTGCTCGTGGAACGAGAAAGGCTTG